>CALVVC010000066.1 GCA_944363755.1 uncultured Bacilli bacterium | reverse complement strand
CGCTCCATAATGAAATTAACCCTTATTTTATAAGGGTTTTATTACTTAATAGCTATACATTTAGTATAATTTTGGATTATTAATATTAATAATCCATACTATTAACATAATTATAATAGTTATAATAATTAAAATTTTTTTATATTTATTAAGAAAAGAGTAGAGTAAGTCTATTCTTTTTGTTATTAAAAGAATAATATATATAAATGAAAAAAATACAAGGGGAAGAGCAAGAACGTTATATTTTAAGCTTTCAATAAATTTAAATTGTATAATAAGTGTAAAAGCTCTAGTAAGACCACAAGCAGGGCAAGGAACTTTAAAAATATTAAAAAAAGGGCAAAACCTTATATCAAATATACTTAATATAAAAGCTAGCCCTATCGTCATTAAAATTATCTTTAAATTTCTCATTATAGAATCATTGAAATTGTAGCTAGATTTTTTTCTTTAGTTTTCTTACTAATTGTAAACCAATCTACAATTGTTAAAATTCCACAACATCCTAATGTTAGAAGTTTTAAAATTCCCATACCAACATCACCTATCATAAATCTATCTATACCTAAACTTCCTAAAAGTATAGAAATAATTAGCAAAACAGTAGGATCTTTTAAATCACAAGCTTGTAAACTTAATAAAGTTTCATCACTAGCTTTTTCTAGTTTTTGTCTAATTATAGGTATAGCAGAAGGTTCAAAGTATTTAGCATTAGTAGTTAAATACATATCAATTTTGCTCTTATCCATAATTCTTTACTCCTTTCACATACATTATAGTATAAAATCATTTAATGATACAACATTTTTTTAAATATTTATAAAATTATTTTCTTAAAAGAAAATTTTACATCTCTTTTCTAAATACATTAGTATTTCTAATAACAAATCCCATCTTTAAATACAAGTGATTTGCCGCTTCTCTAGAAGACTTTGAAGTTAATTCTATATAACTAATATTATCATCTTTAGCTATATTAAATATAAATTCTAACATCTTAGTAGCAATATTCATATTTTGATAATTAGAATCAACACATACATAGTTTAATAAATAATAATTACTATTTTTAAAAGGATTATTTAACTTATCGATTCTAATATAACCAACTACCTTTTCATCAACAAGTGCAACTATACCAAAATTATTTACACTATCATCTAAAGAATAAATATCATCACTAATATTAAAGTGATTTTTTAATAGATTAATAACCCCATCAAAATCATCATTAACATATTTTCTAATAACTAAATTATCCATAAATTTCCTCCAAACTGTTCTATATAATGTAATTATATCAATTATTTACATAAAACTGCAAAAAAATAATATTTTCCTGTATAATATAGATGGAGGTATATTTATGGTAAAAATAAAAAATAACTATATAAAAACAATTTTATCTTATTTATTAATAATATTAGGAGCTATGCTAGCAGCATATTCATTAGATACATTCTTAATACCTAATAATATTTTAGATGGAGGAGTAACAGGTATATCAATAATTATATCTAAAGTATTTTCTATACCAATAAGTTTATTAGTTATTCTAATTAATATTCCCTTTGTCTATATAGGATACCGTAATCTAGGAAAAAGTTTCTTGATGAGAACTATAGTTAGTATGATAACTTTCTCATTATCCCTTAGTTTCTTTGAAACATTCCATGAAGTTACAGATGAAATATTACTTGCAACTATCTTTGGAGGAGTCTTATTAGGAATAGGAGTAGGACTAGTTATTAGATTTGGTTCATGTATTGATGGAACAGAATCAGTCGCTCTTGTTATAAGTAAGAAAACATCACTTTCTGTAGGACAAATAGTAATGATATTTAACTTTATTATTTATAGCATTGCTGCTCTTACTTTTGGAATAGATAGGGCTCTTTATTCAGTTTTAACTTATTTTATTACATATAAAGTAATAGATCTTGTCTCAGAAGGCTTAGAACAAGCGAAAGCAGCTTTAATTGTAACAGAAAAAGGAACAGATATGGCTAATGAAATATATAAAAGGCTTGGTAGGACAGTAACTAAAATAAATGGTAGTGGCTTATTAACAGGAGAAAAAGAAGTAATGTACTGTGTCTTAACTAGAATAGAAGTCTTTGAACTTAAAAAGATAGCTAATCTAATGGATGAGAGTGCTTTTATTACAATTATGGATGTTTCTGATATTATAGGTAATCATATAAAATCCACTAAAAGATTAAAAAGTAAAAAGAGTACTACAAGAATAAAAGAAGTATAATATATATTATTAAAAACATATAGTTAAAGTATAAGGAGTTGATACTTTGACTATATACACAGTAAAGCCTGGTGATACCCTTTATGCTATCGCTAGAAAATTCAGTACAACAGTAAGAGAAATAACTGATTTTAATGGCTTATCTAATATAAACCGTTTAATGATAGGGCAAGCCTTAGTAATACCGACAACTATAAAGCCTGGTATTTTAGTAAATGGTTATGCTTATCCTACTATTAGTGATACAACGCTAGCTTTAACACTGCCCAGTTTGACATTTTTAAGTATCTTTAGTTATCAAGTAACTAGTGATGGTAACCTAAAACAAATAAATGATAATAGAGTTATAACGGCTGCCAAAGATACTAATACTTTACCTATGTTAGTAATGACTAATATAGGAGAAACAGGTAGATTTGATAGTAATCTTGCTCATACAATTTTATTAAGTGAAACTATTCAGGAAAGATTAATTAATAATTTAGTTACTACTCTAAGGAATAAAGGTTATGCTGGAGTAGATATTGATTTTGAATATGTATATCCTATGGATAAAGAGTTATATAATAGTTTTTTAGAAAAAGTTGCAACAAGAATGCGGGAAGAAGAATTTATAATTACAACTGCTCTTGCTCCTAAAGTAAGAGAAAATCAACAAGGAACATTATATGAAGCTCATGATTATGCTACTCATGGAAAATTAACAGACCATGTTATCATAATGACTTATGAATGGGGCTATACTTATGGACCACCTATGGCCGTCGCTCCTATTAATCAAGTAGAAAGAGTAATAGAGTATGCTGTTACTAAAATACCTAGTAAAAAGATTTTAATGGGTATACCAAATTATGGATATGACTGGACTTTGCCTTATGAACAAGGTAGACCTGCTAAATCAATTACTAATACTAATGCTATTCTTCTAGCTTCAGAAAAAGGAGTAGAAATAAAGTTTGATCCAGTAGCGAAAGCTCCATACTTCTATTACAAAGATGAAAATAAGAATCTTCATATTGTTTGGTTTGAAGATGCTAGAAGTATAAAAGCTAAGTTAGATCTTGTAACTAAATATAATTTAGGTGGTATTTCTATATGGACAATCATGAATTATTTCCCACAGATGTATGCTGTAATAAATGATAATTTTAAAGTAGAGAAAGGATAACCTTCTTTTTTCTTGCACAAAAAAACTCTCATATAGAGAGTTAATAATCTAACTATTATTTTCTAATATTTCAAAAAACTCTTTAATAAATTTATTTTTTGATGTGCTTATATAACCAACATCAAAACTTCTACTAGGTATTTTAAAATCAGTAGAAATAATAATAAAGTCATCTGCTTGATAATGAATTGGATTTCCTATACCAATACCAAATCCTTCTTTTATTAATTCAGTACACAAACTATAACTATTAAACTCATAATCAGGTTTGAATTTAATATTTTGTGAACGTAAGTAATTATCAAAATTTCTTCTTCCGTGTGTAATAGAACTTAATAGTACAAAAGGATAATTTAAAAGCTCTGATAATGAGAAAACTTTTTCACTTAATTCTGGGAAAGTTTTTTTGGAAGCTACAAAAACATCTTCAATTTCAAAAGAAAATTTCTTTTTAAAAAATTCCATATATTCATAGTCATTTTTTATTAAAATATCAAGTTTTCCAAGTCGAGCTTGCTCCTCTAAAACAGGAATGCTTTCTAATGTAATATGTATTTTAATATTAGGATATATATTTCTAAAATAATTTAAGCTTTTTTCAATATAAGGTAAGAAATTAGTAGTAGTAGAACCTATATAAAGATTACCACCAGAATTTTTAACAGTATCTAATGTGTTTAAAAAAGAACCAAAATCTTTAAAAATAGTATCCAGATGTTGATATAAAAGCTCTCCTTCTAAAGTTGGATAAACACCAAATTTTCCTCGCTCTAAAAGTTTAGTTCCTAATTCTTGTTCTAACTCTTTAATCGATCTAGAAAGGGCAGGTTGAGAGATTAATAAATTTTGGCTAGCTTTAGTTATATTCTTAACTGATACAACCTCATAAAAATATTTTAATAAATTAAGATTAATTTCTGAAAACATAACATCACCTAAATCGATTATAACACATCCATAACTAAAATGCATAGATATGATAGAAAATAAGCATTTTACTTATGGAAGAATTAGAATAATAATATTAGTAAGAGGAGAGTGATATGATGAAAAGATTAACGGAATATGCTAAAGACTTAGAGCTATTACCATTTCCAACCAGCGAATATGCTTACCCGAATATGGCATATAAGATAGTAGAAAAAATTTCTAATGAGTATAATTTAACTGAATTAGAGGAATTGACGCTTGCCTTAAACTACAACGACATTGTAGAAAACTATGGTAAAGAAGTTCCAACTATTTATGCAACTATAACAACAAGAGAAGATGAGATGGGAATTAGATTTACAGAAGTAATATCTAGTGAAATAATTGAAAAAATTAAAAAGATGATTAATCCAAGAAACCCAATAACAATAAAAACTTTCTATATGACTAAAGAAAATAAACTATTTAAAAAGAATATTAAAGAGTTAGAACAGCAGTATAAAAATGTTAGTTTGGATAAAATAAAAACATTATTTGATATGACGAAAAATGAAGAATATTATGAACCATATCTACAACTTTTAAATGGTTGTGATGAAGAAATTCAAGAAATAATATTAGAATATATAAAACCTTTATCTAGCTTGATTGCATCAAATATAGAAGATTATGGTTGTTATACTAAGTATTATGGATACCATTTTAGTTATGAAGCAAAAGAAAAATTAATTAAAGAAAAAAAACTTTTAACATATTTAGATGATAAAAAACAAAAAAATGATAAAAAGAAAAACGATTACTTTCAAAATTTCAAAGATATTAGAGTACATATAAATGATCATATAGATGAAGATTTTGATTTTTATATATCTAGGAAATATTTTCAGGAAATATATCAACAACATTATAATAGAAAATATAGATTTAAAGACAAAGAAAATAATAATAAGAATAAAACTGAATATTTAAAAAAATTATTTAATGCTTGTGACATTAATATTTTAGAAGATGAAGATTTAGATGAGTATAATACATTTCAAGGAGATATGTGTAATTGGAATATATGGTATCTTAAAGAAATAGAACATTTTTTTCTAGATCAAATAGACTTATTAAAAAAGATAGTAGAAATGCCTAATAATAAAGAAATGTTAAAGAATTTATTAAAATTAAAAATATTATTTTTAAAAGCAGCACCAGAAATAAAAAATTTATCAACTTTAACTCCAACCTATAAAGAAGAAAGTAATACTTATGAAGTGTTAAGACCGGGTATAAGTAAATATCCAATTGAAATTACAGAGACTATAAGATATATAGATCACTATATAAGACATACG
>CALVVC010000065.1 GCA_944363755.1 uncultured Bacilli bacterium | reverse complement strand
AGAGGTAATCCTACTGTTGAAGTTGATGTAATATTAGATAATGGTGTTATGGGTAGGGCAAGTGTTCCTAGTGGAGCTTCTACAGGGGAAAGAGAAGCCTTAGAAATGAGAGATAAAGATAAAAATAGATTTAATGGTAAAGGAGTATTAAATGCTGTTAATAATGTTAATACTATCTTACGTGATAATTTAATTGGTATGGATGTTACTAAACAAAAAGAAATAGATTATAAAATGTTAGAGTTAGATGGTACTAAAACTAAGAGTAAAATCGGTGCTAATGCTATACTTGGTGTTTCTATGGCTTGTTTAAAAGCTGCTGCAAAAGCTTCTGGGAAAGAGTTATATGAATATGTTGGTGATGGTAAAACTTTACCAGTTCCTATGATGAATATTATAAATGGTGGTGCTCATGCTGATAATTCATTAGATTTTCAAGAATATATGATTATTCCTCAAAGAGATACTATTCATGAGCGAGTAAGAGTTGGTGCTGAAGTATTTCATAGTCTTAAGAATGTTTTAAAAGAAAAAGGGTATGCTACTAGTGTGGGAGATGAAGGTGGTTTTGCTCCTAATCTTAAAACTAATAAAGAAGGATTTGAGTTAATTACTGAAGCGGTTAAACGTGCTGGATATGAGCCAGGAGTTGATGTTTGTTATGCAATTGATGTTGCAGCAAGCGAATTTTATAGTGATGGTAAATATAACTTGGCTGGAGAAGGTAAAGTACTTAGTACTGATGAGTTAATTAAATACTATGAAGATTTAGTTAATACATATCCTATTATTTCTATTGAAGATCCAGTTGATGAAAATGACTGGGAGGGATTTAGTAAAGTAACAGAATTACTTGGAGATAGGATTCAACTTGTTGGTGATGATTTGTTTGTTACTAATAAAGAATGCTTGCAAAAAGGTATTGATAATAAAGCTGGCAATGCTATACTATTAAAAGTAAACCAAATTGGTACTATTACTGAGACGTTAGAGACTATTGAACTTGCTAAAGCACATAATTATAAAACTATTATTTCTCATAGAAGTGGGGAGACTGAAGATACTACTATTGCAGACCTTGCTGTTGGACTTAATCTTGGTCAAATTAAGACAGGGTCAATGTCAAGAACAGATAGAATTTGTAAATATAATCAGTTAATGAGAATTGAAGAAGAACTTAGTAAATAGGCTCTTTTACTTGCATTTATTAGGTGTTTATGTTATTATAAATACAGTTTTAACGTAAGACGGAGGTGTAAACTATGCAAATAGCTCTATTAGTTATATCAATACTATTAATAATAATTGTACTATTACAAAGTGGTAAAGCTGAGTCTGCAGCACAGATTCTTTCAGGTAACTCTACTGATTTGTTTAAAAATAGAAAAGAAAGAGGTAGTGAGTTAGTTATTACTAGAATAACAATGGTACTTGGTTTTGCTTTCTTTATAATTTGTTTAGTATCTTCATTTATGTAAAGACATATAATAATGTCTTTTTTCTTTTACATTATATTAAATATAGAGTACAATGGTATTAAGAATTGAGGTCGATATGATGAGAGAAGATATACTTAAAATATTAGGAGAAACTGATAAGAGCCTTACTGTTTTTGAAATAGAAGAAAAACTTGGTAGTAATGATTTAGAAGAATTATTGAAAGTACTTAGAGAACTTGAACTTGAGACTTTAGTCTATCATACTAATAAAGATAAATATATGTTGTTTAAAGATAGTCATTTACTTAAAGGTGTTTTACACTCAAATAAGAAAGGTTTTGGTTTTGTAGATGTAGATAATAGTGATGTAGATATTTATATTCCTAAAGAAAATATAAATGGGGCATTACATGGTGATTTGGTTGTTGTTGAACTTGTTAATAAAAGAGGCCTTGATAGAGTAGAAGGTAGAATTGTTAAGGTTTTAAAACATGAGAGTAATACTTATGTAGGGGAGATTAACTTTAAAAATAATGTTGGTTATGTTACTTTAGATGAAGATAAAGTTAATTTAGAAATTATAGTTAGTAAAGATAATAGTCTTAATGCTGTTGATGGTCATAAAGTAGTTGTTGAGATTGTTAAGCGAATTAGTAATAAGAAAGCAGAAGGTAGAGTAATTAAAATAATAGGTCATAAAAATGATCCTGGTGTTGATATTTTATCAATAGTATATAAATATGATATTAATACTAGTTTTCCAGAAGATGTGGAAGAAGAAGTTAAGACTTTACCTATGGAAGTGAAAGAAGAGGATTTAAAGGGAAGACGTGATTTACGTGATAAGGTTATATTTACGATAGATGGTGATGATACTAAAGATATAGATGATGCCATATCTATTGAAAAGTGTGGAGATACTTATACTCTTGGTGTTCATATTGCAGATGTTTCTTATTATGTTAAAGAAGGTAGTCCTTTAGATAAAGAAGCGATGGATAGAGGTACATCAGTATATCTTGTTGATAGAGTTATACCAATGCTTCCTCATGAGTTATCTAATGGAATATGTTCTTTAAACCCTAATGTAGATAGACTTGCTATTAGTTGTGTTATGAAATATGATAGTGAAGGTAAACTTTTAGATTATGATATATTCCCTAGTGTAATTAGGTCAAGAAAGCAAATGACTTATAAAAATGTTAATAGTATATTAGAGAAAAATGTTATACCAGATGGTTATGAAGAGTTTGTTTCTGATTTAAAGACTATGAGTGAGTTTGCTACTATACTTAGAAAAGCTAAAGTAGAAAGAGGTTACTTAGATTTTGATGTTGATGAAGCGAAAATACTTGTAGATGAGGCTTGTGTTCCTTATGAAATTACGAAAAGAGATAGAGGTACTGGTGAGAACTTAATCGAAGACTTTATGATTGCTGCTAATGAGTGTGTGGCTACTCATATATATAATATGGATTTACCATTTATTTATCGTATTCATGAAAGTCCTAAGGAAGAAAAAATTAGAGATTTCTTAGGTTTTGTTAGTAATCTTGGTTATCAAGTAACTGGGGACTTGAAAGGTAATAAGAGTAAAGCTGTTCAAAAATTACTTAAGTTTGTTAAAGATAAGAAAGAAGGACAAGTACTTACGTCATTATTACTTAGATGTATGCAAAAGGCTATATATTCTCCTACTAATCTTGGACACTTTGGTTTAGGTAGTAGTTGTTATACACATTTTACTTCACCTATTAGACGTTATCCTGATACTACTGTACATAGACTTCTTAGAACATATTTGTTTAATCATGATTTAAGTAGTCATACTATTAATCATTATGAAGAAAAGTTAGTGTTTGTAGCAGATCATTCATCAGCGATGGAAAGAGCTTCAGTTGACTGTGAAAGAGAAGTTGAAGATATGAAGATGGCTGAATATATGGAAAGTCATATTGGAGAAGAGTTTTCTGGTATGATTACATCTGTTATGAGTTTTGGTATGTTTGTAGAGCTAGATAATCTTGTTGAGGGGTTAGTTCCTGTTAGACTTATGGATGATTATTTTACTTTTGATGAAGAAAGACTTACTTTAGTAGGGGAGAGAAGTCATATTAAATATACTATAGGAGAAAGGGTCTTAGTTAAAGTAGTGGCAGCTTCTAAAGAAGCGAAGACTATTGATTTTGAGATTGTTAAGAAGTTGTAAGATGAGTAAAATAAAGAAGAGGAGAAAATTAACAGTATTAGGACGTTTTGTTATTATTGTTTTTATTGGTACTTTATTTGGTATTAGTTTAGGATTTTATTATCGTCTTAGTACTGATAATGTTAAAAAAGATGATGTAAAAGAACAAAAAAAGGAAGAAGAAGTAGTTAGTAAGAAAGAAGAAATGGATGCGTCTTTAGTGATGGTAGGAGATGCTTTAATCCATAGTACTATATATACTGATGCTTATACTGGTAGTGGTTATGATTTTAAGCCAATGTTAAGTAAGATTAAACCTCTTATTCAAGATTATGATTTAAAATATTATAATCAAGAGACGATATTAGGAGGTACTGAGTTAGGATTATCTAATTATCCTAGATTTAACTCTCCTTATGAAGTTGGAGATGCCTTTATTGATGCAGGATTTAATTTAGTTAGTCTTGCTACTAATCATACTATGGATAAAGGAGAACAAGGTGTAATTAACTCTTTAAACTATTGGAATAGTAAAGATGATGTTTATACGGCTGGGAGTTATTTATCTTTTGATGCTAGAGATGAAGTAATTATTAAAGAAGTTAATGGTATTACTTATTCATTCTTTTCTTATACAACTTGGACTAATGGTTTAGAGACACCTAGTGGTAAAGAATATTTAAATAATGTTTATAGTCCCGAGAAAGCGAAAGCTGATATTGAAAAAGTTCGCGATAATGTAGATGTTGTGATTGTAGCAATGCACTGGGGAACAGAATATTCTACTAGTATTAGTGCTCCACAACAAGAGATTGCTAATTACTTATCTAGTCTTGGTGTTGATATTATTATTGGAAGTCATCCTCATGTAGTAGAACCCATTGCCTTTATTAATAATACTATGGTAATATATTCATTAGGTAATTTTATATCTGATCAAGAAGGAGTAGAACGTCTTACAGGATTAATGGCAAGTATAGATATCCACAAAACTGTGGAAAATGGTGTCAGTACAATAGAGTTAAAAAATCCTAAAGCAGAGCTTTTATATACATATTCTACTTATGGAAGAAAGAGAGGCTTTGTTGTTTATCCGTATACTAGTTTAAATGATGATTTGTTACCTAGTTATAAAAATTATTATGAGACATATAAAAATATAGTGTTATCTCTTGATAATAGAATTGAAATGCCTAGTTTGGAGTGATATTATGGAGATTATTAATAGACGTGCTAAGTTTGATTATTTTATTGAAGATACATATGAAGCAGGGATTGTTTTAAAAGGAACAGAGATTAAGTCTATAAGGCTTGGCAAGGCTTCTATTAAAGATAGTTATGCTATTATAAGAAGTGGCGAAGTTTATCTTGTTAATATGTTTATAGACCATTATAAGGAAGGTAATATCTTTAATCATGAAGAGACAAGAAGTAGAAAGTTATTACTTCATAAAAGTGAGATTAAAAAGTTAGATAATAAACTTAAATTAGAGGGCTATACTCTTATTCCTTTAAAACTATACTTTGTACGTGGTAAAGCGAAGATAGAACTTGGGTTATGTAAGGGTAAGAAAAACTATGATAAAAGAGAAAGTATTAAAGAAAGAGATTTAAAGAGGGAAGCTGCTAAATTTAATAAATATAAATAATTTGGTAATTAGCGGTATTTGCTTTTTTGATACTTCTATGATATAATCTAGGTGTATTTGGGGATGCTTTGGTTTCGACAGGAATAATAGAGCATAAATGGCAAGTCGAGTTGTTTACGTTACAAACTAAATTAAATATAGCTGGAAACAGTATTAAAACAGCATTTGCTAACTTATTTAATAAAAACACTGAGTTAGCTTTCGCCTAATATAGGTAAATGCACTGTCTTCTCTTAATTTCCTGTGTTAAGTTAAGATGGTTTATTTTAGCAGGATATAGTTGTAGTTTGTCTAGGCTATGATGGAATTTTTTAGACTAGAACTATTTTATTAGTTGATGGTTACTAGAAAACAGTTTGAAGTTTCTTAATCATCTAAACTTGTAGAAGTTTATGTAGCTTTATTTTTGGACAGGAGTTCGAATCTCCTCATCTCCACCATATTGATATTTACTCGAACTAATGAGTTAATGTATGACGGAGTCCAAATTTATCGGAAAAGATAATTAATAGTCGATAACACTATGTAATGCTTTAGAAAGGCTATGATTAG
>CALVVC010000064.1 GCA_944363755.1 uncultured Bacilli bacterium | reverse complement strand
GTTATTTTATTACCACTATAACTATAAGTAGCATAACAACAACTAAAGTCATAGGTATGATAATTAAAGATTGAATAAGCACATCTTCTTATTAAATTAGTAACTTTTCTAATAACTTTATTTTTATTATTAGAAACTTTAAACTCTTTTACTTCTATAGATTTATCAAGTTTTTCTAAAAGTTCCCCTTCTTTTTCTTCTAATATTATTGTTACTCTATATTTATTTTTATCTATTCTATTAACTAAATTAACTAAAGATTTTTCTATTCCTCCAATATTTAAATTAACACCTGTAAATAAAAGTTTCTTCTTTTCTTTCTTTGTAATAGATAAAAGAATAAAACATACTATAAGACTAACAGAAGGTGCTGTTATAATATGACCTGTAAATAATGATAATACAATTACTAAGAAAAGACTTAAATATAACATTAATTGTCTAAATGAAAAACTATTTCTTTCCCTTAAAACTGATATTAATACATATATATATGGAACAAAGAAAATGATAAATCCTACAATACCTTGATTATAATAAACATCGAAATAATCCATCTCTATACTTTTTAACTCTTTACCATTATCATAATAACCTAAACCAAATAATTTTTGATAAGTATTAGATTCATCATAAATCTTCTCTTTATTATTTAAAAATGTTAACCTTTGTGAAAAAATAAAATGATCTACTAACTCTTCATCTTTAAAAATATCAAAAATATTATCTACTTTTAAATAATTAAGATGTACCTCTATATTATTATAAAAGCTTGTTCTTGGAGCGACTATAATAACTACTAAAGATAATGCTACTATAATAGCAGTAAAAGTTGTTACTATATGATATTTTTTATCTACTATTGATTTATATAATATATAAATAAATACAACAAAAAGGCTTATAATTAAAGCAAGTAATGGTGTTTTTGTCCCTACACTTAATATAACTACAAAATAAATAAAGGTAATAAATAATTTAAAGATTATATTTTTACTCTCATAAAAAATAATAAATAAAATAGGTGTTAATATTGCAATAATAGCACTTATCTCATTAGCAGAGTTATAAAAACCTAATGTTCCTTCTTTAGTAATTGCATAGCTTTCAAAACCTATGCCTAATGCTAGAGGTATAAATATTAATATTAAATATAAACAAAGAGTTATAACTAAACTAATATTACTAATCTTAATCTCTTTTCTTATACTAAATAAAGATATTAATAATAATGGAAAATAAAACAATCTAACTGTATTTTGAATCTCTCTAAAGTAATTAGGATTATCTTTAAAAAGTGCTAATCCTAATATAAAGAGTAAAAGATAAATACCAAATATTCCATAGTATAATAAATTATTCTTTTTATTATAAATAAAAGTTGTAACGTAAAAAATAAAGAATAAGAAAAGTATTCTTAAAATTAGTCCTAAAGTTAAACTAATATCAAAAAAATGCAACATTACTCCTGTTACAAAATCAATTATAGGACCACTCAAAAGAAATAACATGCATATTATACTTATATTTTTTTTAATAAAAGAAGACACACTATCACTTCCTATCTTTAAATCAACTTTTCGTTCATTTTCGTTCATTTTTGCCATACTTTTTCCTTATTTATTAATGTTTTTCGTTCATTTTCGTTCATTTTTGACTTTTTCTCAGTTTCTCTAATTATATAAATAGGTCTACCTTTAACTTCTGTATATGTTTTAGAAATATAGGCACCACTAATTCCTGTACAAAACAGTTGAATTCCACTTAAGAAGAACATAATACAAACTAAAGATGGCCATCCTGCTACAGGATCTCCAAATATTATTGTTCTAACAACTATAAAAACAATCGCTATTAAAGATATTAAACAAAATAATACTCCAACAAATACTGAAATTGTTAAAGGAACAGTAGAATACCCTATAATTGCATCAATCGCATAAGTAAATAACTTAAAGAAACTCCACTTACTAGTTCCTGCTACTCTTTTTGGAACTTCATAAGTCAACCATTTAGTTTTAAATCCTACAAAGCTAAATATACCTTTACTATAACGATTATATTCTTTTAATTCTAATACAGCATTAACTACTTGTCTTTTCATTAATCTAAAGTCCCTAGCTCCTGGTACCATTTCTACTTTAGATAATTTAGATATTAATTTATAATAACAGTTTGTAAAAAATCTTCTAACTACACTATATTCTTTATGAGCATCTGTCTTAAGAGCAACTATATCAACATCTTTAGTAGTAATAATTTTATACATTTTCTCTATAAATTCAGGTGAATCTTGTAAATCAGCATCAAGTAAAGTTACATAATCCCCAGTACTATATTCAAGTCCTGCATAAATAGCCGCTTCTTTTCCAAAATTCCTTGAAAAAGAAATATATCTAATATCTTTATCACTCTTTGAAAGTTCTTTAATAATATCAAGAGACTTATCACCACTTCCATCATCTATAAAAATAAGTTCAAAAGATACATCCTTCATTTTTTTAGTTACTTTGTTAATTTCTTTATAAAACAAAGAGATTGATTCTTCCTCATTATAACAAGGCACAATAACTGATATTTTATCCATTATATCCCTCTATTCTAAAAATATCTTCCTAGTTACAAAGTTAAATACCATAACTATAACTGTTGCAATTATCTTAGCAAGCATATAATAGATACTTAAGAAATCTACAGTTACCCACATAATTGCATTATTAAGTAAAAGTCCTATAACGCTAAATACTATAAAAATAATAAATTGCTTTTTAGCATCTTTTTCTTTATTAACATCAAATACCCATTTAACACTTGCAGTATAGTTATAAATAACAGAAATACAAAATGATAAAGTGTTAGAAACAAGTACTGGAAAATGACAAAATTCTCTAAATATATAAAGAAAAACAAAGTCAATTACAGTTGCAATTCCACCAACAATACCAAACTTAAATATTTGAATTAATAACTTACGAGTTTTAGGGGTAAATTTCAAATGAAACATCTTACAAATTTTATCAAATAACCATTCTAACTTATCTTTCTTCATACTTCTCTCCTTAACTAGTTATAGTATAACATGAATTGTATATCTAGTCTAAATATTTCTTTATTTCTTCAGTAATAACTTCATATCCCCTACTATTAGGATGTAGTCCATCATCAGTATATTCTTCATTAAAATTACCATCATCATCAAGTAATTTATCATACATATTAATATAATTATAACCATTATCCTCACAATATTTTTTTATCTTTTCATTTATTTCCATAATATCATCATTATTTCTAACATCAACCATGTCTTCATCTAAATTATCATTAACAGGATAAACACTCTCTACATAAATTTCTGCTTGTGGTTTATTACTATTAATTTCATTAACTATTTTTTCAATATTAGAAGCAATATCATCAACACTACTATCATGAATTAAATCATTAGTACCAATTAATAAAAACACTTTAGATGGATTATAATCATACACTCTAGCTTTCATATCATCTAAAATATCATCTGTTGTATTCCCAGAAATACCACTATTTACAATAGGTAGTCCTTTATAATATTTATCTAAGTCATAAAAATCAGTAATTGAATCTCCTAAAAATAAGTAATTAGTATATTCATCCTTTAAACTTTCTATCTCTTTTTCATAATCTTTTTTATTCTCTTCAATAGTTGTATTTAGACTATCAACTGATGAATCTAAATTATTAACTCTTAACAAAAAAAAGGCATTAACAAACAAACTAATTACTAAAACAATTAAAATAAGTTTATTATTACTTTTTTTATGACTATCTTTAACTGAATTATTTTTATAATAAATTCTTTTATTTTTTTCAAGTCTAGTAGTATACTTTTTCTTTTTTGCTTTTTTACTCGTAGTCTTACTCATAACACTTCCCCTTTTCATGTCAATAAAAGTATACCACAAATATTAATAGTTTAATATTAAAAGAAAAAGACTTGACATTATTTGCCAAGTTCTTCATGCATCATTTCTTTTATTTTATCAATATCAGTGAAAAACAAATTAATTCCTTGTTTCTTTAAAGCTAATAATGAATTAAAATTTTGTAAAATCTCATCTTTTAAATTATCAGCAACTCTAGCAGGAGCACCATTTATTGTATGTGGATGATCTATATATTTTTCTAATGTAGGAAAAGCATTTTGCAATAATATAACAGATTTCTTTTCGGCAATTTCTCTTATCATTATAGAACGACAATCTCCATATTTCTTAACCTTTTTATCTATTATAGGTTGATACTTAGAAACTTTACTACTTAATGGAATAAACCATAATATATCCTTATCTTTAATCGTAAAGTAAGTAGGTCTTGCTCGTCCATTTTCATGATTTATCATTAAACCTTTGTCATTAATCTTATCAAAAAATTCATCTTTAATATGATAAATATATCCCGTTTTAACTCTCATTTTATAAACACCCCCAATAACAAATATAACTTGTAACTAAAATATATCAAATTATAACTTTGTTTGCAAGTACAAAAGTTCTATTTTTAGAAAAAAGAAAACTTTATTCAAAAGAATAAAGTTTTCAAACATTTTCGACCGAGATCATTTATAACTCGCACCACTCGGAAGCGACTAACATTTCGCGATTGGAATCATTTATAACCCGCACCATCCATAAGCGGCTAACATTTACATATTACATTTCTTAAATGCAATAATAATATACTATATATTGACATAAATGTCAATATATAGTATACACTGTTATTGTATGCAATTTTCCAAATATTTATAAAGATTTTTGAGATTATTATTTGCCAAGTTCTTCAAATATCATTTCTTTAATTCTATCAATATAAGTGAAAAATAAACTAATACCTTGTTTCTTTAAAGATAATAAGTAATAAAATTGCTAGTTATTTCATCTTTTAATGTATCTATTACTTTAAGTGGTTTACCATTTGTTATATGGGGATGATTTATATATTTTTCTAATGTAGGAAAAGCATTTTGTAATAATATAACCGATTTTTTATTAGCAACTTCTCTTGTCATTATAGAAAAAAGAAAACCCTATTCAAAAGAATAAAGTTTTCAAACATTTTCGATCGGAATAATTTGTATCCCGCACCATCCGAGAGCGGTTAACATTTCACGATTGGAATAATTTATAACCCGCACCATCCAAGAGCGGCTAACATGTACATATCGCATTCCTTAAATGCAATAATAATATACTATATTTTGACATAAATGTCAATAAGTATACATTTATATTATATTCACATGTTTAAGAAATATAACTGTTTTTATAGTTAAAATAGTAACTAAAAGACTTGATATTATTTACCAAGTCCCTTTGCTTCCCTAAATAAGCTTTCATCAATTGTTATATCTTTATTAGTACCAGTTACTTTATTAAGATAATAATTATATTTCTCATTATCTAGCATTTCATAACCATCATTATATAACTTATTTAGCACTTCATCATCTTTACCAAATTGTTTATAGGTTAAATCTACTAAATAATATAAATTATTATCTGGTACTAAAACAAATCTATGTTTATAATGAAATCCTAAATCATCAGTATCTACTATATAAGCAAGACATGACATATCTTTTAGATTCTCATATAAATACCAATTATATACTAAAACATTCTTTCATAATCTAATCCATCTAAGTCACTTTTAGTATTTTCTATCGCTTTTCTAATAATGGATTCTTTATCTATATTAGAAATATTAAGCATTCTATCATATAAAGACATACTAATTCTCTAATTTGGCCTGAGCAGCAGCAAGTCTTGCCACAGGTACTCTAAATGGACTACAAGAAACATAGTTAAGACCAACTTTTTGACAGAAAGCTATACTCTTAGGATCTCCTCCATGTTCTCCACAGATACCTAGTTTGATATCACCTCTTGTACTTCTACCAAG
>CALVVC010000063.1 GCA_944363755.1 uncultured Bacilli bacterium | reverse complement strand
ATAATGCGTGGGAAAGAGAATATCCTCCAAAGTTTGAGATTTTTAGGGACCATATTTCAATTTCTTCAACAGGAGGCTTGCCAAGAAATTTTACAGAAGAGGATTTTCTTAATGGCTTTTCTGCACCTAGATATCCAGAGCTTATGAGAGTATTTAAAGATTTAGATTTAGTTGAGCAGTTAGGTACAGGGATTATTAGGATATTAAAAGTATATGATAAAAGTGTTTATGAGTTTTATCCAAATTTTATTAGAGTTAATTTTGATTATCCAGAAAGGGAAATTAATAAGTTAAGTGTGATTAATGATAATAATATGACTGATATTCAAATTAAGATTATAAATTTAATGAAGCAAGATAGGAATATTACTCAAGATAATCTTGCTAAAAATATAGGGGTTAGTAGGTCAACTGTTGCTAGACAAATTAAGCTATTAATAGAAGAAAATAAAGTTAGAAGAAATGGCTCAACAAAATCTGGTTATTGGGAAATTATATAAGATTATTACTTTTTTAATTTAGTAATAATCTTTTTTTATTTTCATATATTTTAACTAAGGAAAGGAGATAATTATGAGACAAATAATAACTTTAGAAAAAGAGATAGCTTTTAAGACAATGGTAGGGGAAGTTAGTAGTATTTCTTTAGAGCCAGATTTATCTTTCATTAATGATAGTGAAATAGAAGGTAATTTAGTAATATCCGGTACTTATAAAATGACTGAAGCTAGTACTATAGAAGAAGATTTTAGTTATAAAATACCTGTTGAAATTATGCTTACAACGTCTTTAGAAGAAAAAACAAGAAAAGTAGATATTAATAATTTTACTTATGAGGTAGTTAATGAAGAATCTTTAAGTATTACAGTAGAACTTTTAATAGAAGGAAGAGAAAAAATAGAATTAGAAGAGGAAGGTGTAAGTGACGTAAGAGATAATACTACTAGCGAAGAAATAGAAGTATTATCTACTGATAAGGAAGAGGATGTAAACTCTGATGAAAAATTAAAAAGCTTAGAAGAAGTTCCTATAATAAAAGATGAAAAGAATATAGATACTTCTATAAAAGAAGATACTACTAATAATAAAGTAATGGATTCTATCTTTGAGGCTTTCTCTAATACAGAAGAGACATATTCTACTTATTCAGTTTATATATTAAGAGAAAATCAAACTATAGATGAAGTACTTGCTAAATATAATACTAATAGAGAAGTACTTAGTGAATATAATGATTTAGATAACTTAAAAGTAGGTTCTAAACTTATAATTCCAACTACTATAGAATCTAATGATTAATAGATATACTTATATAAAAGATATTAAAATAATAGATTATGATAAAAGAAAAGTCTTAATTAAAAAAAAGAAAAAGTATGATATAGATAAAATATATAAGTATTTAGATGATCATAATATTAATAACTATTTAAAACCTTATAAAATAACAGATAAAGAATTATACTTTGATTATATGGATAAAAAAGACTTAGCAAGTGATGAGGTTGCTAAACGCTTAGTCTATAATCTTGCGGATATACAAAATAAAACTACTATATATAAAGAAATAGATAAAGATAAGTTAAAAGAAGAGTATGATACTTTTAATAATAAAATAAACTACTTAGAAGAGTATTACTTTAATATGCAAGATATAATTGAAAATAAAGTATATATGTCTCCATCTGAATATTTATTTATAAGAAATGTATCAATTATATACAGTGCCTTAAACTATTCTAAACATCTATTAGATTCTTGGTATAAAATAATGCTAGAAAAACATCATGAAAGATATGTTTATGCCCATGGTAAATGTGAATTAAATCATTTTATAACTTCTTCAGATGATTATTTTATAAGCTTAGAGAAAGCTCATTTACAAAGACCTCCCTATGATTTTATTTATTTCTTTAAGAAAAATTATGAAGATAGTGATATGTTAAGTAATTTTAGATTCTATCAGAATAGATATCATTATAAAGAAGAAGAATATCTCTATTTACTTATAAATCTATCAATACCAGATAAAGTAGATATATATAAATCTAGTTTATCTAAATGTATAGAATTAACTAAATTCTTTGATAGATTAAAAATAACTAGTGATTTTATTTTAAAAAATGAGAAAGATAAGAAGAAGTATGAAAAGCACTAGTTCTATTAATAATAATAGAGCATGGATTCTGGTTACTAGAAATAATAAAAGTAATGCTTGATAACATATAATAACAATAAGAGCTAGGAGAAAGCCTAAATAGAAGATACTACTTCTTCTTTTTTGTTTACAATAATTACATCTACAGAAAGGACTATGTTTATTCCCTTTAAAACGCATAAACATCACCTATAAATATTTTATGAAATATTAAAAAAGATGTTAAAAATCTAAAAATAATGATAGAATGGAAATAAGGAAGTGAGTTATATGAAGTATAGTATGGATAATATAGATGAGAGAGCGAGAAATATATTAGGTTTTGATAAAGATGAAGTTATAGAATATGATGAAGTAGTAAATAGATATCTTTTAACACTTGCAAATTATGCTACTAATATAGATGATAAAACATTCTTTACTGATGGAATATTTCATAATTTAAATTATAGTTTATATCACTTAACAGGCTTTGTTTTTAGTAATTATTCAGATATTATTACAGATGAAGAAATGATGAAGAGAATGGATGAGAATGAACATTATAACTTATTAATAAAAGCGGCAAGTTTAATAATAACAAGATTTATAAATAATGGTATGGAAGATATAGCATATAAAGAAGGAGCGACACTTTATGTAATTGCTAATAATATTTATAATTATGAAAGTTCACTAGAAGATATAGATGTTAAAACACTTAGTTAGGAGTTAAGTTATGAGAAAAGTAAATACTTTAGTAAAAAAAAGTGATGTTACTAAGCTTAAAAATTATTATGGAGAGGCTTTAAGTAATATAGATTTTAAAGAATATGTAGATAGTCTTGATGTAAGTAGCGATATTTTAATTAAGTATACTGCTAGTATTGAAGATGCTATTATAGAAAAAAATAATTGTAAAAATTGTTCTTCTCTTAAAAATTGCCTTAATACTTTAAAAGGACATATTTATACTGCTATTAAAGATGGTAATAATTTAAATTTTAGTTATATACCATGTGATAAATTAATTAAAGAAGAAAGTACTTATGCTTATAAAAAAAATATAACTTGTTTTGATTTACCTAAAGAAATTAGTGAAGCATCATTTTCTAAAGCTTATAGAGATGATAATAAAAGACTACCTATCTTTAAATATTTTAAAGAGTTTATGGATAGTTACTTAAAAGATAAGAAAGGTAAAGGACTATACTTAAGTGGTTCTTTTGGAAGTGGTAAGACCTATTTAATAGCAGCTTTATTTAATGAACTAGCTAAAAAAGATATAAACTCTGCTTTAGTATATTACCCAGAACTATTAAGAAGTTTAAAGTCATCTTTTGGAAGTGATTATGAAGAAAAGTTTGATTTTATTAAAAGAGTTCCTCTATTATTATTAGATGATATAGGAGCAGAGAACACTACATCTTGGAGTAGAGATGAAGTATTAGGACCAATATTACAGTATAGGATGGAAGAAGAATTACCTACATTTTTTACTTCTAATTTAACTTTAGAAGAATTAGAGAAAACTTTAAGTACTACTAATAATGGTATAGAAAAAGTAAAAGCGAAAAGAATAATAGAACGTATTAAACAGTTGACAGTTCCTTTAGAATTAATTAGTAAAAATAGAAGAAGTTAGTCTTTACTTATATATTAGGTTATGATAATATTAAATTAACAAAGATAAAAGAAAGAAGGTATATTATTATGAGTAAATATATCATAAATGCTACATGGGGGGGGGTAGATTTTTATAAGTATTTAAGTAATAATATTACTTTCTTTTGTTATGTAAGAATAGAATAAAAGTATTCTATTCTTTTTTGTGTTTAGAAAAAATATGTAGTTATGAGTGAAGGGATTGATTGTTAAGATGAAAAATATAAAAAGAAAATATGTAGTTATATCTGTATTAGTATTATTAATATTATTAGTAGTAGGATTATCATACGCATGGTTAATGACAACATTAAAAGGAGAAAAAGAAGTTAGTATTTTAATAGATACTATAGATTTAGAGTTAGATGAGAGTGCAAGTGAAGGGATTAATCTTGTTAATGCTATACCCACATATGATAGTGATGGTAAAAAGAGTAGTCCTTATAAGTTTTCTTTGATAAATAAAAGTAGGATAGATTTATATTATTCATTATCATTAATAGATGATGAAGAATTAATTAATAGTTGTAGGACTACTGATGGAAGTCCTTGTGAATTGTTAGATTCTAAAGATGTTAGATATGAAGTAAAAGTAGGTGATAAATCATATGTTGGTACTTTATCAGATTCACCTGCTATATATCATGGTGTTATTAATGCAAATGAAACAATTGATTGTGAGTTAAGGATATGGCTAAATATAGAATCAGGAAATGATTGTATGGGAAAAGCATTTTTAGGTAAATTAAAAGTATTTGCAACCCAACAAGTAGCAGAAGATAAGTTTATACAAGGAAATGAAGAAGTAAATGAACCAGAGATGGATAGTAATATGATAGCAGTACGTCATGATGGATATAATTGGGTTAAGACTGATAAAGATAATGATTGGTATAATTATAGTAGAGGAATATGGGCTAATGCTGTAACAGTTTCAGAAGGAAGTAGAGAAGAATATTTAAGTGCAGAAGTAGGAACAACCATTAATATGGATGATATAGAAACAATGTGGGTATGGATACCAAGATATTCATATACAATTGCAAGTAGTGATGGAGGTAAAAACTATTATGGGAAAAGAGGAGTGTATTTGAATAGTACACCAACAGTAACATTACCAGGAGAGATAGATATAAAGTTTGTAGGGACTGATGTAAAAGAAAAGGGAACTGCTAAATATATATCAACAGATGAACCTAGTAATTGGTATACACCAGATGCATTTACGTTTGGAGATATAGAACTATCTGGAATATGGGTGGGAAAGTTTGAGACAAGTAGTAGTAATCCAAGTGCAAGTTATGAAGGAAGTGATACAACAGAGTTAGATCCAATGATAAAACCAAATGTAACAAGCTGGAGAAATATAAATGTAAGTAATATCTATCAAGTAGGACTTAAAGTAAGTGCAAGTGGAAATAGATATGGATTTAGTACAAGTATGAATTCTCATGCCATGAGAAATGATGAGTGGGGAGCGGTAGCATACTTATCACAGAGTGCCTATGGGAAGTTAGGAAATGTTAATTTTATAGGAGCTGATAAAGAAATATATCAGAATAAGAGTAATCAGGTTATAACAGGTTGTAGTTATGGAAGTCCTTCAAATGGAAATACAGATTATGGATGTCAATATACATATGACAATAACTTAAGAGATGAGTCTGGAGAAAGTGGAAAAGGAGTAGGAGCAAGTACAACAGGAACAATATATGGAGTATATGATATGAGTGGAGGAGCATGGGAATATGTGATGGCGAACTATAATGATATGGCTGGTGTATCAGGCTTTAGTGATCCACTTACATTAGACAGTAAATATTATAATAAATATACAAGTAATAATGTAAGTACAGCATGTAATGGAAGTGAATGTATATCACATGGATTAAGTGAGACAAGAGGATGGTATAGTGATGCACAGACAATGGTAAGTGAAGAGTACCCATGGTTGTTGCGCGGCGGTTACTATGGCACTTATAATGGTGCAGGTGTTTTCTATTTCAACGCCTGGAGTGTTGGTAGTGCTAATGGTGATGGCTCGTTCCGCCTCGTGATGAGTCCTAGTCCGTAAGGACTAACTCTTGGGCACTAAAACAAATAAGATGGTAAAATAGAGAAAGAAAGAATATTGTCGAATTATTCGTGATGACAAGCCTCGGCGCTCTCTTTTTTGCGCCGAGGCGATTTTTTGAAATTT
>CALVVC010000062.1 GCA_944363755.1 uncultured Bacilli bacterium | reverse complement strand
GTGTTATTTGCAAACTAAAAAGAGCAATTTTCGGATAATTACTCTTTACTTTTGTGTGTTATAGTCTGAATAGTTACAGTTTTTTTGAAAGAGAACATTAATTTAACTTATTAATGTTCTCTTTCTATAAGCAATTTTCTCATCTATATCATAGTTTTTCTTAATAGTTTTAAAACTATTATATTTATCTCCATAGTTAGTAGCAACTAGTTTAATAAATAAATCTTTCTCATAATAACTATCTAGTAAGTTCTTACCATTTTTAATTAGTCCATATACTTTTACAGTATCTACATTATTACCACTAATCTTATTGAAAGACCAATCACTTACTTTATAAATGTTATAATTTTTTGAAGTAATATCTTGATTATATATTAAGTAATCTCCACATTTTAATGTTACTTTTTTATTATTATTTGAAAATACTACTTTAGACTCATACATATCACAATATAAATCACCAGAAAAATTATTTTTAATTCTTGTTACTAAATTAGCATCTACTAATTCATATAAATATACTACATCATCACTAGTCTTATTATTATAATTAACAGCATTAATACCTACAGTCTTAGCATTATATTTAAATACTTCAAATTTCTCTTTTTTATTATTATTAATAACTGTAAATAAAAGTATAGCACTACATACTAAACAAGTAACCATTACTGTTAAAAATTCATATGTTCCCCTTCCATTATTATTAAATATTACTCTCATAAGCTTTAATCTTTCCTTCTATGGTATCATCTACTAATTTAATAGTATCAATACATAATTTTAAAGCACTATCATAATTACCTTTATAGAATAGGGAACTAGCTCTATCAAGACCATTATTAATATCGTTATGTAAACTTCTATATCTATTTCCATAAACAATTAATGATTCAGTTAATCTTGCTTTATTTATCATATTAAGAGTAGTATTATAAAGTTTTAATACTAAATCACGAGCTGTATCAACTCTTGTATTAAGAGTTTTAATAACAATAGGTTTACGTGATAATTCTTTAATTACTTCTTCAATCGCTTCATTCGCTTCATTAAGTTCAACAAAATAATTATCACTAATTATAGGTAGTTTAAACTCTCTCATCTTTTCTTTACATTCTCTTAGTAATTTATCTATTTCTCCTAATTGTTCTCTAGCTCTTTTTTCATCTTCATACATATTACCAAGACTTTTAAGCGCTACATCTAAAGTAGATTCTGTTTGTTTAAGTTTTAGTGTAAGTTCATCAACTTCTTTAGTAATAAGTGAAAAAGGTGTTATTTTGTTCTTTACTCTATCTAAAAGATTTTTATATTCATCTTTAATAGATGTTAAATCTTTATTAACTTCATTAATAATATTAACATCTTCTTCATTAAGATCATACATATTTTTAATATCATCTAACTGTTCATAAATATCACTAACTACTTTACTAGTTTTCTTTAGCTTTTTACCAAAATCTCTAATACTTTCTTCATATACTTTTCTTGAGAGTCTTTCTTTCTCAAAATCAACAAAGATACTATCTAAGTAATCTAAGATAGTTTTTAGTTCAAACATACAATCTTCTAGATTTAAAACTTTAATTCTATCTAAAATAATTCCTACGTTTTTACTTGATTCTTCCAAGTTATAATCAAGATTCATATATTCAATAGGATAGCCTTTTTCTATCATATCATTAGCAGTATCTTTAATTTCTTTAATTCTTTTAGGAATAAGTTGTTTACACATAAGCATTAAATCAGGTACTTCTGATACAACAATTTCCATATGTTCTATCATTGTATCTAAGGCTTTAACAATATGTACTACATCGCTATACATATTATCATCCATAGCTTTTTCAAACTCTAAGAATCTCTTTTCTATATTTTCAAGTTGTAACTCTATCGCTTCACTCATTTCTTCATAAAGATTTTTATGTTCATTATATTCTTTATTTAATGCTCTATATTTAGTTTTAAGTTTACTAATAATACTACGATATTTCTCTTCTGATAAAGTTATCTCTTTAATCTGATCAAGTAAATCATCTGCTTGTTCTCTTACTTTATAAACTTCTATTTCTAATTTAGCAATTCTAAATTTAGCAGTCTTGTATTCTTTTTTATCTAAGAGCGTATCAAGTTCTATTAACATATCATCTATTTTAGGTATATCTACATTTTTAATAGTATCAAATCTTTCTTCCCATTTATGATACTTCTCTTCCATCTTTTCATTTTTTATGATTGGCTCTAATTTAGAAAGTTCTAAAAGTACAGGGGTACTTCCTATTAAATTTTTTTCTCTTTCTAAACTATTATATATATTTTGGTAATACTTCTTTTGTTTTCTTTTTAAAACAGTGATAACAATAGCAACTAAGATAAGTACTACAACGATAACACAAACTATAAACAAAAGTGTATGTCCCATTACTATCACCTCTACTATAACATCATAACATAATCTAAAGTTTTATGCTACTAAAACTTGACAAAATAAAAAAATCATAATATGATAAGAGAGCAATTTACTTGAGACAGCAAATGTCTTACTTTATTCAATGTGTTTTCAAAAGGAAAGTAACTTTTGTGCTGTAAAGCGAAAGAAATACTCCCTGAATAAATGGTGAAGACAATTATCAAGGAAATGCAAATAATAAGAAAGGAGATATTATGGCAAGATACACAGGACCAAGTTACAAAAGATCAAGACGTGTTGGTTTTTCTCTATCAGAAACTGGTAAAGAGATAGCTAAAAGACCTTATGGACCAGGACAACATGGTAATGCTAGACATGGTAAACCTAGTGATTATGGTAATCAATTAAAAGAAAAACAAAAATTACGTTTTATGTATGAAATGAATGAAAAGCAATTTAGAAAGACTTTTGATGAAGCTGCTAAAATGCCAGGTGTACATGGTACTAACTTCTTAATATTACTAGAGTCTCGTTTAGATAACTTAGTATATCGTATGGGATTTGCTACTACTCGTCGTGGAGCAAGACAGTTAGTAAATCATGGACATATTACTGTTAATGGTAAGAAAGTAGATATCCCTTCATACAGAGTTAAACCAGGAAGTGTTATAGCTTTAAAAGAGAATTCTAAAGATCATAAGGCTGCTAATGAAGCACTATCTAAAGTTAATAAACGTGTAGAATATGTAACTTTTGATGAAAACAAAAAAGAAGGTACTTATGTAAGATATCCTGAAAGAAATGAATTAAATATGGATATCAATGAATCATTAATCGTTGAATTCTATAATAAATAAAAAATCGAGGTTATCCTTGATTTTTTATTTTAATTCTATAAATTCAAAATTATTTTTTATAATAGAAATAACTCTATTACTTGCTACTATCAATATAGATTTATCTTTAGGAAGAGATTTAATAAAAGTAATTATCTCTTCCTTTTCACTATTATCTAAACTGTGAGTTCTTTTTACTATTAACTTATCTCCTATAAGGATTAAAGCACTACCAAAATCTTTTAATTTAAAGGATGTATAACACATATCAAACTTAATAGCATTATTTCTTAATTTTAATTTTTTACCATACTCTACTCCTTCTTCTGATAAAGGAGGATTATTATTTCCAGTAGTATCTTTATCTTCTTTAAAACTATTAACAAGATAAATCATTACTTATAAGACTCTCTTTCTAAGTCTTTACTATATTTTAAGAAATAAGTACGGTAATCCTTATTATTACTACCTAACTCTTTTGAGGAAGAAGCTCCTCCTACTAGGTAACCATCACTAGTAACTAAAATATCACTAAAGTAATCAATTCCTGCACCATTTTCTTTATTATTAGATATCTTCTCTAGATTAGTATTATATTTAACTATAATACCACGATAATCTAAGTAATTATAAGTATCAGTAGACTTTTCTTCATCTTTCTTATAAGTATGACCAACAACTATTAAATCATTACCATCAGAAACTATTTTATTGAATCTAAGGGCATTATTTCTTGAAAAAGTAACTTCATCTAAGACTTCACCATCACTATTATATTTAAGAATTAATCCTTCTGTAACTTTATCAGTATCTTTAGCATCTATATTAATAGTTTTAGATCCTGCTACAAAGAAATTATTTCCTACTTTTACAATAGAACTAAAACCAACTGTATCTGTATATTCATAAGTCTTAGCATATACTCTTTCTCCAGAAAGTGTATATTTAGCAATCATACCATAACGAGTAGCATCTTTACCAACTAAATAAATATAGTCTTTATCTATTATGGCATCATTAAATGTTGCAGATTTACTACCTCCAAAGTTAGCTCTCCACTCTTCTTTTAAATCGAAGTTATATTTAATTATTAAAGCTCCGCCATCTGGGTCAGTTCCTATAACCATATTTTGTAAGATACTTTGTCCTACTACAATAAATCCATCATCTAAAAGTAATACTTTATTAAAAGTTGTATCACCTGCTATTTGAACGCTTTTTGTCTTAACTTGTTTTCCTTTTTTATCATATAAAACTATTAAACCATCAGTTGCATTATCTTTAACTTGCTCTTTATTATATTGTGCACCACCTACTGCGATAAAACCATCACTATATTCTATAATATCACTAAAATATGATGAATATCCTTTGGTATAAGCACTTTCAAACTCTATTTCAAAGTCATTATTATATTTAGCAAACTTAGCTTTTTTATACTTTTTTTCATAATCATTAAATTTACTATTCTTAAAATCACTATTACCAACAACTAAATAACCATCACTTGTTTCTTTAAAACTATTTAAAGTATCAGTATAAATAATAGATTTTGTTCTATTATAATAAGATAGTCCTATATATCCTATTTCTATAGCAATAATTGTAATACAAAGAATAATAATTATTCTTAACCATTTAACCATTCTTTTAGTATCTACTACATTTTTTTTAGTTTTTTTCATTATTACCTCCAAAACACAAAATAAAGTATTTTTTCTTACCACGTCTTATTACTATATATTTATTATCTATAGCAATAGTCTTATCTATAGTAAACTCTAAACTATTAATCTTTTCTCCATTAACACTAATACTATTATTATTAACAAACTCACGGGCTTCTCTTTTACTACTACAAATATTAAATTCTACAAGTAAATCTACTATATTCATATCTTTATCTATAATAAGCTTATTAAGTCCTTTAAAAGCCATTTCTATTTCTTTACTAGTAAGATTCTTAATGTTTCCACTAAATAATGATTCACTGATATTTAAAGCTTCTTTATAAGAGTCTTCTCCATGGATAAAAGTAATAACTTCTCTTGCTAAAGCTTTATGAGCGATACGTTTTTCTGGAGATGCAAGTTGTTCTTTTTCTATTCTTTCTATTTCTTCTTTACTTAAGAATGTTAAGAACTTTAAGTAATCTATTACTTTAGAGTCCTCAGCATTTATTAAGAATTGATACATCTCATAAGGAGTAGTTTTCTCTTTATCTAACCAAATTGCCCCTCCTTCACTTTTACCAAACTTAGTACCATCTGCTTTTGTTAAAAGAGGCATGGTAAAGGCATATACTTCTTTACTAGTTTTTTTACGTATTAAATCAATACCTGCTGTAATATTTCCCCATTGATCTTGTCCTGCAACTTGTAGAGTACAGTTAAATTCACTATTAAGATGTAAATAATCTAAGGCTTGTAATATCATATAAGAAAACTCTGCATAAGTAATACCACTATCTAATCTTCTTCTTACAATATCTTTATCAAGCATATAATTAATATTAAAGTATTTCCCATAATCTCTTAAGAAATCTATTATATTAATATCTTTAATCCAATCAAAATTATTCACAACTCTAAAGTCTTTATCTCCTCTTGCAAATATCCTTTCTGCTTGTTCTTTTAAACAAATAAAGTTATGATTTAACTCTTCCTTACTAATCATAGGTCTTTCACTAGTAGGACGAGGGTCTCCTATAAGACCAGTCGCTCCTCCTACTAAAAGTATTGGATGGTGTCCTGCTTCTTTTAGACGTCTTGCAATTAAAAACGATGAAAAGTGTCCAATATGCAAGCTATCAGCTGTTGGATCAGTTCCAATATAAAAAGTAAGTCCCCCTTTATTTAGTTTATCTATAAGTTCTTTACTAGATATATCTTTAATTAGTCCTCTCCA
>CALVVC010000061.1 GCA_944363755.1 uncultured Bacilli bacterium | reverse complement strand
ATAAATAGTAATTTGTTAAGGAGAAGATAAATATGGATTTTATAATCGGATTATTAACTGGATTTGGTATTACAATAGGAATATTTGCAATAATAAATGATAATAAAAAACTTGGTATAATTCAAATGTTATTAACAGTGATTACACTTGTTGTTACATATCTGTTTTGTGCAAGAAAAAGTAGTTTTGCTTTTGGTGGTACAGACTTAGAGTTTTTGTTTCATACAGCAACAGTAGATAAAATGATAGTTCCTTGGTTAATACTGGTTATGTTTCTTACTTTAATAGTTTTAATAGTTATAAATGTATATAAACTAAGAGCTAAATTAACTAATAAATAGTAGTTTGAGAGGTGTACTTATAATAGGTAGTGGCAATAGTATTTTTATTGTAGAAAAAATTATGGATGGAAAAGTAGATATAACGAAAATAGAAAACTCACTAGCAAATTACAATTTATGGAGGTTGTTATTATGAGTAAATATATTCAAGCAATAGGAATATGGTTTTTAATTATTCCATTAGCAATTATAAATGGTGGGTTAAGAGAAAATATCTTGATTAAATTAGGAGATATTGCACTACTATTAAGTGGAATTATTTTAAGTATATGTATATTTGTAGTAGCATACTTATTAATACCAAAAATCAAAAATTGTAAACAAACAGATTATTTTATCTTTGGAATAATTTGGTTTATTTTAACGAATCTATTTGATTTATTTATGTATATTAGTGAGGGTGGAGGAATCAAAGATTTATTAGGTTCATATAACTTTTTAACAGGTAATCTATGGATTTTAGTTGTCATTACCACATTTATATCTCCAATAGTAGTATCAAAAATAAAAAAGAGGAAAGGTGAAATAAAAAATGTATAAAACAGTTGTTATAGAATATTCTCCAAAAGCTAATGAAATGGCACAAAAAGTAGAGGAAAAAGCTAATGAAATGTTACAAGCTGGTTTTGAACTAGTTACTATGTCAATTACAGGAACTGCAAAAGCAATTTTAGTATTTAAAAAGGATTAAAAAAGCTTTATATAAATTAAAATTTATCGAATAGAAAATGTATTATTGAATTAATAAATAATTATTAGTAGTAATTGGAAAATAAGAGGTTAATTATGGAATATATATTTATGATAATTTTTGGTATATGTATTATAGTTTTAGGAATTTTAAATTATAAAGGTAATATTTCTTCTATTCATTGGTATAATAGGACAAAAATTACAAAAGAAAATTCTAAGAAATATGGAGAAGCGATGGGACTTGGAACAATAATAATAGGAGTTAGTTTAATTATAACTGCTATTTTACAAATGATTTTTGATATTGAAAGTCTATGGCTTATTACTTTAGTAGGAGTTATCGTTGGTCTAGTTTTTCTACTTTATGGGCAATTTAAATATAATAAAGGAATTTTCTAATTTTGATATAGACTTCTTTATTTTTTAGTATATATGCTTGGTGTGTTAAGAAAACTAGCAAAAATGTAAAATATAGTTGATAGAAAAAATTAGTTTAAAATAGTACACTTAATTTGGAGGTAGATAAAGTGAGTTTAGGAAATAATTTGTTTGAGGCAAGAAAGAAGGCAGGCTTATCACAAGAAGTAGTTGCAGAAAAATTAGGTGTTAGTAGGCAAACTATTTCAAAATGGGAAACCAATGAAACTATTCCAGATATTTATCAAGCAAAAAAACTTTCAAAATTATATAAACTATCTTTAGATGAGTTAATAGAGTTTGATGTAGATTTAAAAGAAATAGAAGAAATAATTAAAAATACTAATGAAGAGAAAGAAGCAAAAATTAATTGGACAAGTGCTTGGGGTAAAAAATATCCAGTATTAGTAACATATCAAAAAGAGGTAGATATATCTAAATATGCTAAAGGAATTAGAATGATGCTTGATAGTTTATCTAGTGAGTATGGTTATAACGAACAAGATAGTATGTTAGTTTTAAAAGATATTCTTTATCACGAGTGGAAAGATAAAAAATAGATTAATTATTTTAATGTTAAGAAAATTAGCATAACTTCCATTATATATTGCTAGATTAAAAACTCTTAAGATTATATACTTTTAACTGAGGTGAGAAAATATGGAAATAGGAAATAAAATATTAGAATTAAGAAAGAAAAATAATCTTTCTCAAGAAGCTTTAGCAGAAAAGATAGGAGTTACTAGACAGACAATATCTAAATGGGAGTTAGGTGAGACAGCTCCTGATATTAAACAAGCTAAAGAATTATCTAAAGTATTTAATGTTAGTTTAGATGAATTAACTGATAATGATATTAAAAATGTTTTAGAAGCTAAAGTTAGTAATACTGAAAAGTTAGCAGGTATTATAATTAAAATTTTAAAAGTAATAGGGATCTTATCAATAATATATGTAATACTTTTTGTCATTGCATTAATTTTATTTACTGTTTTTCCTAATGAGCAAAGGACAACGACAGAGATAATATCTGCTGATTTAAATTGTTCTATTGGAGATAATAATTATTTGATTACAATTGGAGAAGATAATTATTTTGAATGTATGGAGTGTAATAAAGATATGATGATATATTTAAAAGATATTACAGATTATGCTAATGTAGAACATAGTGTAGAAAATATAGAAAAGTATTTTGAAGATAATGGAGGTAGTTGTGAGTAAATATGAAAGTAATAACAGTATGTGGTAGTTATAAATTCAAAAAAGAGATGATTGATATTGCAGAGAAATTAACTTTAGAAGGTAATTGTGTCTTGATGCCTAATGAATTATCAAGATCTAGTAAAAATGATTATAGCAAAGAAGAAGCTTTAATGATTGACAAAATGCATAAAGAAAAAATAAAGTTAAGTAATGCTATTTTAGTTGTTAATGTAGATGACTATATTGGTAATAGTACTAAAAGTGAAATAGAATATGCTAAATCTTTAAATAAAGAGATTATTTATTATACGGATTTAATGAAATAATGTAATAGTTTTTATATAGAGAAAAGTGAAGAAAGTGGTGCTGTAATGAAAAATATTTTGGTGCACGGATTAGGACAAAATGAAACAAGTTGGAATAAAGTAGAAGAAGAGTTAAAGAGCAATAGTATAAAGGTAGAAATTCCTAGTTTATATTCAATGTTAAAAGATGTTACATCAGATTATGCTACTTTATATGAAAAGTTTTCTAACTACTGTAATAATTTTGATGAAAAATTAAATCTATGTGGCCTTTCTCTTGGAGGAATACTTGCAATTGATTATGTAAAAGAGCATCCTGATAAAGTAAATTCTCTTATATTAATTGGAACACCTTATAAAGTACCTAAGTTTCTTTTTAAAGTTCAAGGACTAATATTCAAGATTATGCCTAGATCTACTTTTGAGAAGATAGGGTGTGAGAAGAAAGATTTTATTTCTCTTGTTAATTCTATGAGTAATTTAGATATAGAAATTAACTTAGATAAAGTAACTTGTAAAACTTTAATATTATGTGGTGTTAAAGATAGTCAAAATATGGAAAGTGCAAAATTATTAAATAAATCTATTAACAATAGCTCTTTTAAAACTATAGATAATTCTTCTCATGAAGTTAATGTAGATAATCCTAATGAACTTGCTAATACCATTTATGACTTTTGGAAAGATAGAGGTAATTAATATGAATTATTATGGTAGTGAAGAATATAATCAGTTAATTAAAGAGCTAGATAAATTAGTTTATTCTAAATGTGATTTATTAAGGCCAACAAATGAAATAGAGTTAGATGATAATTATTCTATAAAATATTATTACTATAAAGATATAGATAGTAGTAAAGATGGAGAAGTATGTAGATTATATAAAGATAAAAAAATGATTTATGAATGGAAAAATATTTATGATAAATCAAGATATGCTACTATTATAAAGCATTCTGATGGTAATAAATATTTATTATTTTCTATAGATTTGTATGGTTATAGTGTTTTAAATTTAAAGACATTAGAGTGTATTAATTATATACCAAGTAAATCTTATTTAGATAATAAAGAAACTTTTATTTGGTGTGATGTTAATTATAATCCGAAAAATAATTTATTAGTAGTTAGTGGGTGTTACTTTGCAAGTCCATATTCATTAATTGTTTTAGATTTTACTAAACCTATGGAAATACTAGATTCTAGTAATTGGCTTAATCTACCTTCAAAGTATTATGAATTAGGTTGTGATATTGATTTTAAATGTTGGAAAGATAATAAATTGGTTTGTATATTAGATGGTGATAAAGATAATATATTAACTATAGATATTAATGAACTAAAGGAGAAATAATAATGTGTTTAACAATAAATATATATTATACAGGTAAAAATGGTAGTGCAAGAGCTTTTGCTAAAGAAATGGTAGAAAGTGGTCTTGTAGAGAGAATAAGAAATGAAGAAGGTAATTTAAAGTATGAGTATTTCTTTCCAATGGATGATGAAGAAACTGTTCTATTAATAGATAGATGGAAAAATGAAGATGCAATAGAAAAACATCATAAAACAGAAATGATGAGTGAAATTGCTAAGCTTAGAAATAAATATAATCTTCATATGAGAGTAGAACAGTTTGTAGAAAAAAATAAACATAAATAGTTTCTTGATTTTCTATTTTTTAATTTTAGCAAGAGATGTATTAAGAGTAAATGATAGATATTCTGATACAGCTTTTGAAATAGAAGATAAATCCATTCTTATAAAGGAAGATTGTAATGAATTTATAGATAAGTTAATAAAGGTCTAGGTTTTACTTAGAACTTTTTTGTTATATAATAAATTTATTAGGAGGAACTATTGTGTTAGAAGATGAAGTTTTTAAAAAGAGAAAACTAAATAAAGATAAATTAATTCCTTATGGTTTTAAATTAGAAAATAATATTTATAAATACTCTAAATTAATTATGGATGATACTTTTAGAGTTGATATTACTATTGATAGTAAAGGTAATGTTATAGGTAGGGTATATGACTTAGATGGAGATTATGAATATACTAATTTTCGCCTTGAAAATGTTAAAGGTGATTTTGTTAATAGAGTAAAAGATGAGTATATTAAAGTACTAGAATCTATCGCCAATAATTGTTATACTGAAGAATATTTTATTTATAAACAGTCTAATGAAGTTAGTAATTTAATTAAAGAAAAATATAATGTCTTGCCAGAGTTTTTATGGGAATCTAATCCTAATTATGGAATCTTTAGAAATGAAAGTAGTAATAAGTGGTTTGCTATTATTATGAATATAGATAGAAATAAACTTGATTTTAAGATGAGTGGAGAAGTAGAGGTATTAAATGTAAAGTTAGATGATTTAGTCGATACTTATTTAAAGAAAGAGGGAATATATCCTGCTTATCATATGAGTAAGAAAAGCTGGGTTAGTATAATTTTAGATAATACTTTATCTAATAAAGAAATTATGAATCTTATAGATATTAGTTATGATCTATCTAATAGAAAAAAAGAATGGATTATTCCTGCTAATCCCAAGTATTATGATATTGTTAATGCTTTTAATAATACAGATACTATTACTTGGCGAAAGTCTCATAACTTTATGATTAATGATATTGTTTATATCTATATTACAGAGCCTTATGCTTATATTATGTTTAAGTGTGTTGTTATTTCTTTAGATGAAGATTTTATGATGCTAAAACTATTAAAAAGATATAGTGATAATGACTTTACTTTTGCAAGATTAAAAAGCTGTGGTGTTAAATCTGTTAGAAGTCCAAGAGGTATTACTAGTAAATTAAGTGAAGAATTAAATAAGGATTAGTAAGTTATATAAATATGAGAGGTGTGTTATGAAGAAGAATTTATTAATTATTATATTTATTGTAACTGTTATTATATTATTAAGTATTTATATGACATTTAACTTTAATAATGCTAAAGAAAAAGAAAGATATAATGAAATAAAAGATGCATTTGAAGAAGCTGTAATATGGAATTTGGATGCTACTGGTAATAGTAAAAAGCACTGCGAAGAGAATATTACTAAAGAAATGACTATAACTGCTGATCACTTAATTAATAATGGTTATTTAAAAAAAGAAGATATGTTAGATACTTCAGGAAAATCTTATTGTGATGGTTATGCTAAAACATTTGCAACAGAAGATTGTGGTATAGATTATAAGATTTATATAAAATGTAATGAGTATAAAACAAAAGGATATAAAGATTATAAGTGAAATGAATGTTAAAAGACGAATTTAAT
>CALVVC010000060.1 GCA_944363755.1 uncultured Bacilli bacterium | reverse complement strand
CACCTAAACTAAATATTTTTATTTTACTCATAAGTTCTCCTTTCTTAAAAACTTTTCTAATTATACACTATTTTTCTTATATTTTCAAATTAAATATCTTAACTAGTAAATTATTTACTTCTTTTATTTCTTCACTAACACTTAAAGATTCTATTTTATTATCTACTAAGTATTTCACATGATAATTTTCTTGTTTATAAAGTCTATAGTTTCCAAGTAAACTAAGGTATTTATCATGGGCAATATATAAATTACTTATTAAAAGAGAACTACTATAGTTGCTGCCTAAATTAGTAGCATCTTCTACTTCATAGTCTTGTTCAGTAGATGTAGCAAGTAGACTTAAAGATTCTCTTACTATATTAGAACTATCAATTAATAGACTTATTCTTTCATATATTTCAGGATCATTTATTAATGTTCCATTACTTAACATAGTTTCGATAATAAACCTAACTATTTTTTCCCTATTTTCATAATCTTCTTGTTCTAAACTTAAAAGTTGCTTTATTAAATTGTTATATATTTTTAATTCCTTAGTATTCATAATTATATAGCAAGCTTCTCCAAAGCACTTTTCGCAGCATTTTGTTCTGCTTCTTTTTTACTACTACCAACACCTTCTCCATAAATAATACCATCAACCCTTACTTGCATTTTAAATGTTTTATCATGAGAAGGGCCACTCTCTTCTACTAATTCATAATATAGACTTTTCTTAGTAGTCTGTACTGCTTCTTGTAAAGCAGATTTATAATCAGAGAAAAATGATATAGTAGGATTAGTTACATAAGGAACAATAATATTTAAAATGACTTTTCTTACAGTAGTGTATCCAAGATCTAAATAAATCGCTCCCATTAAAGATTCAAATATATCTGCGACTATCGCTTTTTTATGTTTACCTCCATTTAACTCTTCTCCATGTCCAACTTTAATGTAATTATTAAGTCCTAAATCTAAAGAATATTCATATAAAGCATTCTCACATACATAACTAGCACGCACTTTAGTCATTGTCCCTTCATTCTCATCATGATTACGATATAAATAATCAGCCATAACAAGATCAACTACAGCATCTCCCAAGAATTCTAAACGTTCATAATCTTTTTTAGCTCTATGTTCATTAGCATAAGATGAATGAGAAAATGCTATTTCATATAATCTCATATCTTTAGGTATTATATTAAGTTTTTTAAATAACTCATCCATTAAGTATCACTTCTTTCCATATATCTTCTTTAAAGCCAATTAAAACAATAGTTTCTCCCACTAAAAGTGGTCTTTTAACAAGCATACCATTACTTGATAATAACTCTTTCTTTTCATCTAAAGTCATATTAGATAATTTATCTTTTAAATGTAGTTCTTTATATAAATTACCACTAGTATTAAAGAAACTTTTTATATCTTTACCACTAAGTTTTAAAAATTTTTCTAATTCCTCTTTAGTAGGATTATCAGTTACTATATTTCTATCAATATATTTAATATTATTATCATCTAAAAACTTTTTTGCTTTCTTACAAGTACTACACTTAGGATATTCTAGAAATAAATACATAATAATCCCTCTTTCCATACTTATTATACAGGAATTTAGGTCAAAAGAAAAGTAGTGATTAAGTTCACTACTCTAAATTAAGCTTATTTTTTAAAATGTAATTAGTTATAGGAGTAATTATCGCTGTAATAATAATTACTAGTCCTATTAGTATACCAAATAAGATATTAACTGATGATATAACCGTTATTTCACTATCTAGTCTATTTACAAAATCAGGACATATTGTACCTATAAAGATTAGAGAAAAAGTAAAATACATCTGATAAATAATATAAAGGATTATGTATGCAATAAAACTAAAACCTAGTTTATTAGTATTCTTTAACTGTCCTAAAGCAATAGATAAGAAACACACAGCAAGTCCTGAGATATAGTCTACTATAATAAGAACTATCATTAATATTAACATAATTACTGCATCAGTTGGTATATACTTAAATAAATTAGTAATATCACTTACAAAACTAGTCCACTCTCCATTAGCAATTATTAGTATTATAATAGATATAAACATAACTACAATACTTGTAATCATAGTAGTTATACCTGTTATAAATTTAGATGTTATTATCATACTTTTCTTAACAGGTAAAGTATTAATTAAATAACCCCTTTCAGTTGCAAAGTCTAAATAAAAGTCTCTAATACTTAAGAAGAATGTCCCAACAACTAATACCATTAATATTACAACATAACTTAATGTCATAAGAGCATTTAATGTTGAAAATAAATTAGAAGTATCAGATAGATTATTTAAAATAACTGTTAATATAGTAATAACTATAGTAATTAAATATATTGGTAGTAAAGTTTTGTAAAGATTTTTAAAATCATATTTTAATAGTTTACCTAACATTTGAATTCCTCCCTAAATAAATCATTAATAGACATTTTAGTTTCTTTTCTAATATAATCTGTACTACCACTTCTTACAACTTTACCATTTTTTAAAAATATTACTTCATCTAAAACTTTTTCTAAATCACTAATTAAGTGAGTTGATATAAGTAGTGATGCATCATCACTAAAATTAGTAAGAATTGTATTAATAATATAATCTCTTGCTGCAGGATCTATTCCCCCAATAGGTTCATCTAAAATATAAAGTTTAGCTTTCCTACTCATAACAAGGATTAATTGTACTTTTTCTTTAGTACCTTTAGACATTGTTTTAAGTTTTTGATTTAAATCAAGTCCTAACTTACTTATTAACTCTTTCGCTTTATCTATTCTAAAGTCAAGATAAAAGTCTTTAAAATAATTAAGTAATTCTAATACTGTCATATTATTATTTAAGTAGTTTTTATCTGGTAAATAAGAAATTAACTTTTTAGTTTCAACTCCAAGGTCTAGTCCTTCTACTTTAATAGTCCCATCGTCTTCTTTTAATAAATCATTTATTAATTTAATAAGAGTAGTCTTACCACTTCCATTTGGTCCTAAAAGTCCTACAATCTTACCTTTAGGAATGCTAAAAGTAACATCATCTAAAACTATATTATTACCATAACTTTTAGTTATATGATTAACTTCTAATAAAGCCATTAAATTTCACTCTCCTTTAATATTTTCTTAATATCACTATCACTATATCCTAAAGATTTTAAATTATTAATAAAATCTTGATATAGACTTTTTGCAAGTAACCTTTTCTCTTTTAAGATAAACTCTCTATTATCAGTAACATATTTACCACTAGTTCTAACTGTATAAATAAATCCCTCTTCTTCTAAACCTTGTAATGCTTTCTGCATTGTATTAGGATTTACTTGATATTTAAGGGCAAAGTCACGAACAGAAGGTATTTTACTACTAGGTAATAACTCTCCTTTAAATATCTCTTTTTTAATTATTTCTTCTAGTTGTAAATAGATAGGTTTATCATTATCAAAAACATAACTTATAATTATCACCTCTTTTGTATTACTTAATTAATACAGTTATACAGCAAATGTATGTTAATGTCAAGTAAAAATGCCAAATTAATATTTGATACTAAAATAATATTTTTATTGCATTATTATTGCATTATTATTGCATTATTATTGCATATAATTAAATAAAAGTATTATAATAATATTGGAGGACTGAGATGATGATTGATTTTATAGAAGATTCAAGAAATGAATTTAAAGAAATATTAAATGACAAATTAGAAAAGGAAATAATTAGTTTTTTAAATGCCAATGGTGGTAATTTGTATATTGGTATATCCGATAATGGTAATGTAGTTGGTATAAATGAAAACATTGACGATATGCAATTACAAATAAAAGATAGAATAAAAAATAATATTTTACCCGCTACAGTTGGATTATATGACATAGAAGTAAAAGAACATGACGATAAAAAATATTTACATATTATAATTGCCAGTGGTAATGAAAAACCATATTATGTAAGAAAAAAGGGAATGACACCTGAAGGATGCTTTATTAGAATTGGAAGTTCTTGTGAGCCTATGAGTCAAAAACAAATTGAAGAATTATTTTCTAAAAGGACCAGAAATTCTCTTAAAAATATTGTATCCCCAACCCAAAATTTAACTTTTTCTCAATTAAAAATATATTATGAAGAAAAGAAATATAAGATAAATGATAACTTTTTAAACCAATTAGGGCTTGTAATGGATGATGGTAAATATAATTATCTTGCATATCTTTTGGCTGATAATAATGATATCTCTATAAAAGTTGCAACATATTCCGGTAATGATGCCTATGATTTGATTGAAAATGAAGAATATGGTTATTGTTGCTTAATTAAAGCTGCTAAAAATGTCATTAATAAGTTTGAACAAGTTAATAAAACTTTCACTAAAATAACTAGTGAAGATAGGAAAGAGATTAAAATGTTTGATAACATTTCAGTCAAAGAAGCAATTACCAATGCTTTTGTTCACACACTATGGGAAAGAGAATATCCACCCAAATTTGAAATATTTAATGACCATATTTCAATCTCATCAACAGGAGGATTACCCCTTCACGTATCAAAGACTGATTTTTTAAAAGGGTTTTCTGCACCAACTCATCCAGAATTAATGAGAGTATTTAAAGATTTAGAATTAGTTGAACAATTAGGAACAGGTATTATTAGAATTTTAAAATCATATAGCAAAGATGTTTATGAGTTTAGTGATAATTTTATCAGAGTTAATTTTAAATTTAGAACTTCTAAAACTCTAGTTAATATACCAAAATCAGTAGATAATAATATTTACTCATTATCTGAAACACAAGAAAATATTTTGAAGTTAATAAGAAAAAATAGTAGAATAACTCAAAAAGAAATAAGTGATAAATTAGGAATAAACATCACTACTGTTGCTAGAAACTTAAAAGACTTAAAGAATAAAAATGTTATTAATAGAATTGGTTCAAACAAAAATGGTCAATGGGAATTGTTATAACTCCATTGACTTTTTAACTCTTTAATTTAAATGTTTTAGGGGCATAGTAATATATTAAAATTAAAGATATTATAGAATAAAGTATTACAAAGATTATCATAATGATTCCAAAGATAAATGTAGATACTTCTATTTTTGAAATATAGTAACATGCCCAATAAGTTATTAAACTTGCAATTGTATAAGTAGTACTTTTCATTTCCATTCCAATATTATAAGGTTGTAGTAAATAATATAAGACTAAGTTATGAATAGAAAAGAATATAGACATTGAAATAATTGATAGTATTATAATTATATAATTTATTGGATTAGTAGTCCCCCCACTTAAATATAAAAGTATCGCTAGGACTAGAGCAAGAACTGTAGTTGGTAATAAGTTAATAACTATTACAGTTTTAAGTCTTTCTTTAAATAAAGATAAAACTATCTTAGGTTCCCTATAAAACCTATAGAATAACATAGAATGATCACAGTTCATAAACATAGCATTAGTAATATTTTTACCAGTATTAATAAAATACATTAAGAATAACATGTAAGGTAAAAGTAATAAAGCAAATGTATTAATACCTTGTTTTAAGGCAGGAATAAAGAATATAAGTATTCCTAAAACTATTCCTATTATCAAGATAAACATAGTCGTTTTTTTAGCACTATCAATTAAGAGTTTTCTATGTCTTTTAACAAATAAATCATGGAAGTAAGCAAAACCACTCTTATCACTAGTTATACCTTTATCTAAAGTTATCTGTTCCCTACTAGTTTTAGTAATTAATTCCGTATTATTAGAATTATTAGTAACAAAGATATTATTATGCTTTAATAATTCTTTACATAAATATTGATAATTATTATAAGTTAATACTTTTCTAAGACATACTATTCCAAGTATTAAAATAATAACAAAAACTACATAGAAAACATTAACTGGTATAACTAAATTAAAGTATGGTAATAAATAACCTATTAATAGTAGTGATATTATTAAACCAAAGTATAAAGTCCAAGACTTAGGTTTATTCTCATTTATAATGATATTTTTCTTTTTCATGCGATAGAAATAGAATGCTACGCCAATTGACTTAACACTCACAGTAAATAATACTAACATTAAGGCTTGATACCAAGTAATAACATTAAAGAATAATAGAATTAAAGATACTAATTGTCCTATAACAGTACTTCCTAAAAAATAAATAAAGTTAGGAATAATATAATCTTTCGACCTCATTTTCATTAAGACTATTAAATAGTATTTATCTCTTGTAGGATTAAATATTTCTGTATTAGAAAAACTTCCAATTAATGCTAGAAATATATAGA
>CALVVC010000059.1 GCA_944363755.1 uncultured Bacilli bacterium | reverse complement strand
AAACTTACTTTTTATCACAAGTATCTAAAGAACAACTTAAAAATGTTTTATTTCCACTAGGAGATATTAAAGATAAAAAAGAGGTGCGAGAAATTGCAGAAAAGTATGGATTAGTAACTGCTAAGAAAAAAGATTCTACAGGTATTTGTTTTATTGGCGAAAGGAATTTTAAAAACTTTTTAAGAAATTATTTACCTAATCAAAAAGGAAAAATTCTTAATATAGAAACAAATGAAATTTTAGGTGAACATAATGGTTTAATGTATTATACAATAGGGCAGAGAAGGGGACTTGATATAGGTGGCAGTAAAGATAAATTATTTGTTGTTGGAAAAGATCTAAATAAAAACATTTTATACGTAGCAGAAGGAGAGGACAATGAATATCTTTACTCTGATAGTGCTATCTTAGAAGATATTAACTTTAATTGTGATGAAAGGCCAACAAACTGTACGGCAAAGTTTCGTTATAGAGCTCCTGATGTTTCTGTTAAATTAGAATACCTTGATAATGGAGAAATACTTGTTAGATATAATAATGTTAAATCTGTAACTCCTGGACAAGCTTGTGTTTTCTATCTTGGAGAATACTGTTTAGGAGGAGGTATTGTTAAAGAAGTTAGAAAAAATGATAAGAAGTTATGGTATTTATTATAACTTCTTATTTTGTAAAGTATTTTACATAAATTTTACTTGACTAATCTTGTCAAACTAATTAAAATTGTATTATAGGTGGTGTGTGACATGAAAGACTTAAATAATCTATTAAGTGAACTTGGAATATCAAAGGTAAGACTTGCTAAATATTTAGGAGTATCAAGACAGATGTTATATAATTATTTAGCAATGGAAAGTTTAAAAGAATGGCCTAAAGAAAAGGCTGTAAGGTTGCTTGCTTTATTAAATATAGAAGATGAAGATGGAGTAAGTGGAGTAAATGTTACAAGTGATTATATCATTGAAGTTGAAAATAGATTAAATGAAGGAGTAAAAGATTCTTCTAATAGAGAGGTGTTAGCTGATTTAAAGAATTTTAATAAAAAAGAACAAGAGATTCTTGCTGATATCATTAATTTATTAAAGGAGAAATTATTAGAAGACAAAACAAAAATTACTTATAATTCATATGTTTATTTGTATCATTATTTACAATCTATGGAAACTAATGATGAACTTAGATATATACTAGCATATATGTCTAAATCTATGGGATTTACTAATGCTATGGATTTTGCTTTTGATAAAGATAAACAGTTTATATTTGAAAGTATATTGTTTTCTGCAATGACTTTGTATCATAATGGTGGAGCATCTAAAAATAAGATAGCTGAAACTCATAAGAGATTTGTACAAGATATAGAAGCGAAAAAAGAAGAAAAACTTAGTCGTACTCAAGAGTTAAATACTGCTAAAGTTCAAGCTTTAAGAGAGTTAGGATATAGTGAGATTAATGAAACTAATGCTAAAGAAGTACTTGAAAAAATAGCTGAAATACAATCAAGAAAGGTATAGAAATATGTATACCTTTTTAGTTTTAGTAGCTGTTTTAATAATTTTTAGAGCACTAACAAATTTAATAGATAATTTATTATATAACAATAATTTTAATAGTGAGAATAATAACTAGATTTTTATCTAGTTATTATTTATATGTGATGTAAACTAAGTGTAAAGTAATTAAAGAGTAGGGTAGTAGTTATATGCTTTTTGATATAATTAAATAGCAGAGGTGCTTTTAAATGTTTAAATACGATACAGTAGAAAATATTTCTAATATAGTAACATATAATTATTATTATGGTTTGTTTTTAACTTATGTTTTTCCTATACTTTTAATAATATTATTAATTTTTATTATTGTTTATTTATCAAGTATTAATAAGAAATTATTAATGCCTTTTAATAAAGAAAAAAAGATAGAATTATTAGATGATAATGATGATTCTTCAAATTCTAAAAAACAATCTAAAACATTATATGAATTAACATTAATACCAGCATTAATTTGTTTATCTATTTTTATTATTATGTTTTTTGTTACTTTATTTTCTTCTTTATAATCTATATTAACTAATGAAAAGAAAAGATTTTATTTGTGCTATTTGCATTAGTTAACATAATATATATTATAGGAAGTAAGATAAAATGATTTAAAAGATGAATAGTTGTTAATTATTAGGTTTTTATGACTTATGTTTATTATATAAACTATGAGTTTAATTTAATTTTAAAACTTTTTTTAGTTAATCCTAATAACTAATAATAAATAATCAATGAACTATACTACAAACTATTATATATAAATAACTTCATTAAACTCTATATTTATTAAAAACTATTATACATTTTTATATATAAAGTATTATTATATTATACCTGCCCTTTTAATTAAAATTTAAAGTAGGGGAAGTGAATTTTTTAAAATAGGGGAATAATATTATATTTTTGGGAAATATTAATAGTGAAGGAGAGAGATAAAATGAAAAAGAAACAAAGTATTAAATGTGATGTTGATAGTTGTAAATATAATAGTAACAATCAAGAATGCAATTTAGAAGAGATTAAAGTAAGTAGTACTTGTGATTGCCCAAAAGATGATGTTTGCGATCAAGAACAGACTGTATGTTCAAGTTTTGAAAAAAATGAAGAAGAAAACTAGTAGAAATCTACTAGTCTTTTTTTACTCTACTCTTCCCTACTCTAATTCATCTAGTATACTTGTTCCTATTTCTGGTGCTGCTATATTAAAATTATCTGCGATAGTCGCACCAATAACTGCCATTGTGTTTTGTATTTCCAATCTTTTAGGATTTTTAAAGCTTCTACTATAAAATATTAATGGAACATTTTCTCTAGTATGATCATTTCCTTTAAACGTTGGATCATTACCATGGTCTGCTGTTATAATTAATAAATCATCTACTTCTAGCTTATTTAATACCATAGGAATTTCTACATCTAATTCCTCAATTGCCTTAGCATATCCTTCTACATCTCTTAAATGCCCATATAAACTATCAAAATCACATAAATTAACCATACATAATCCTGTAAACTTCTTGTCCATAATATTGGTTAATTTATTAATAGCATCTATATTAGAATTAGCTTTTAAATTCTTATTTATACTTGTTTTACTAAATATATCGTTCATTTTACCTATTGCAATAACATTATAATTATTATCGTTTAAATCATCTAAAATTGTCTTAGATGGAGGTGCTATTGGATAATCTTTTCTTCCAGCATTATTAAGCTTAAATTTACCATCACTACCTGTAAATGGTCTTGCAATTACTCTACCTACTAAAAAATCATCTTTTAGAGTTAATTTTCTTACTTTTTCACAGTAACTATAAAGTATTTCTGGACTTATAACATCTTCATGAGCAGCGATTTGTAAATCAGAATCTGCTGATGTATAAACTATTAAAGACCCATAATCTACTTGTCTTTCTCCAAGTTCATTAATAATACCATTGTCATTGCTACATTTATTTCCTATAACACGTCTACCTGTAACAGTTTCAATTTCATCTATTAATTCAATAGGAAAACCATTTTCATTAAAAGTTTTAAAAGGTATATTAGAAGTTATTCCCATCATTTCATAATGACCTGCTAAAGTATCCTTACCTGCATTATTAGGTCTTGCAATAGTATAATAAGCATCTACTAAAGTATTTTCATCCATATTTAACGTATTAAGAAAACCTATCTTAGCAAGATTAGGAATAAATAAATCATAATTTTCTTTAATATGTCCTAATGTATTCGCCCCACCATCTCCATAATTAGCAGAATCTAATGCTTCCCCTACTCCTAGGGAATCTAAAACTATTAGAAAAATTCTTTTAAATCTCATAACTAATTCTCCTTCTTAGCTCTTGGATGATTATTTATATAATCATTTTTAACCTTTTCATTAGTAATATGTGTATATATACGAGTAGTAGCAATATCAGAATGTCCTAAAAGCATCTGAATACTTCTAAGGTCTGCTCCTCCATTTAATAAATGCGTTGCAAAAGAATGTCTTAAACTATGAGGAGATATATCAGAATCAAGTCCTTTTTCTTTTAAAATCTCTTTTAAGTTTTTAAAGAATCCTTGTCTTGATATACCAGTTCCTCTAGAATTTAAGAATAAATAGTCAGACTGTTTCTTTTTTAATAATAAATTTCTTTTGTCTAAATATTCATTTAAATAATACTTTTCTACATCATTAATAGGAACAATTCTCTCTTTACTACCTTTACCTTTAACTCTAATAATATCATTATTAAAATCAATATCATACACTGTTAGACTAATAAGTTCAGATACTCTTAGCCCTGAACCATACATTAATTCTAACATAGCTTTATTCCTATAGTCAAATGGGGTATTTAATTCTATATCTAAGAGTTTATCTACTTCTTCAATAGTTAAACTATGAGGAAGTGTTTTAGTAGTTTTAGGTCTATCAATAAATTCACTTGGATTATTTGTTTCATTCTCTTCTTTTTCTAAATAATTATGAAAATTCTTAATAGTAGTAAGCTTATGAGCGACTGTTTTACTATCTTCATTACGATTATAACAATATTTTAAGTACTTAGTTATAGTATCTTTAGTAATATTCTTTGTATCAGTTATTTTTCTTTTCTCTAAAAAAATAATATAATCTTTCATCTCATAGCCATAACTTTTAATACTATTATTAGAAAGTCCTTTTTCAAACTCACAGTAATTTAAAAAATTATCTTTTGCAGTTATAAGTTTCATAACATCATCCTCTTAATTATTATATAACTATTTTATAATTTTGTAAAAACCATGGAGTATTGATTTAACTATAAAACAGTGTTATAATTAATAACAATTTAAGAAAGGGGTGTTAGTCTTGTCTAATCATATAATTGGTATTATCGCTGAATATAATCCTTTTCATAATGGGCATTTATATCATTTAGAAAAGGTTAAAGAAATGTTTCCTAATAGTCCTATTATACTAGTACTTGGAGGAAACTTTACAGAAAGAGGAGATATATCAATATTAGATAAATGGGAAAAAACTAATATTGCCATAAAAAATGGTATCGATTTAGTAGTAGAACTTCCCTTCCCTTTCTCCTCAGCTTCTGCAGATATCTTTGCAAAAGGTTCTATTGATATATTAAATCATCTAGGAGTAACTGATTTAGTATTTGGTAGTGAATCTGATGATATAGAAGGTATTAAAAAATTAGTAGAGACTGAGCTTTCTAACCCTGATTTTGATAATTTAGTACAAGTTTATTTAAGAATGGGTTATAACTACCCTACTTCTTTATCTAAAGCTTTAGAAGATATAACAGGAGATTGTTTTAAATTACCTAATGATATTTTAGGTATTAGTTATGTAAAAGCGATTTACTCTAATAATTATAAAATTAATCCTCATACTATTAAAAGAACTAATGATTATCATAGTAAAGAATTAGATAATATGAGCATAAGGAGTATATCCAGTGCAACTAGTATAAGAGAAGCTTTATTAGATAATAAAGATATTAAAGACAGTGTACCTTCTATTACTTATACTTATTTAAAAGATAAGAAGATACCTAAGTTAGATGATTATTTTAATTTATTAAAATATAAGATAATAAGTTGCAATGATTTAACTATTTATAATCTAGTTGATAGTGGTATTGCTACCAAACTAAAAAAAGAAATACTTAATAGTTATAGTTTTGATGAACTTATTAATAAAGTTAAAAGTAAAAACCTAACCTACTCTAGACTTTCTAGGACTTTAATTTATATACTATGTGATTATACTAAAGATATGGCTAAAGAGTTTAAGGAAGTTAAGTATATTAGATTATTAGGATTCTCTAATAAAGGAAAAGATTATTTAAATAAGATAAAGAAAGCTGTAGATATACCTATTATTAGTAAATTTACAAGAGAAAAAGATAAGATGTTAGAATATGAATACAAAATCACAAAGATATATTCTTTAGTTTTTGACAAAGATAAGATTAAAAGTTTAATAGAAGACGAATATAAGATGAAACCTATAAGGGAGTGATTGTTATGGATAATATGGTTAAAACAAAGAAACAAGGGCTTTTAATAGTTATTTCAGGCCCTTCTGGTTGTGGTAAGAATAGTATAATTAATGAATTATTGAAAATTAGAAAAAATAGTTGGTTATCTGTTTCTTGTACTAGTAGAGAACCAAGAGGTGAAGAAAAAGACGGTATTAACTATTATTTCTTGTCTAGAGAAGAGTTTGAAGAAGATATTAATAATGATGAATTCTTAGAATATGCAGAATACTCTGGTAATTATTAT
>CALVVC010000058.1 GCA_944363755.1 uncultured Bacilli bacterium | reverse complement strand
TAACTTAAGTGTACCTTATAAAAAATATGTTTGTCAATACATTTTTTCGACTTTTTCGTATAAGTTTCCTATTGTATCAAAAAGAAAGAAAAACTGACAAATATTGCTAAAAATATTTATCAGTTATTATTTTGTGGAAGCTAAACTAAAAAGGTTGTTTTTTAGTTCTTAAACCATATGTAATTAGAATAAGAACTACTGTCACTATTGAAAACTTACGCACGAGATACATATTTGCCATCTTTAGTACTAACTAAAATTTCTTCATCCTGTTTAATAAATAATGGCACTTGAATATTCATACCTGTCTCAAGTTCAGCATTTTTCATCGCACCACTACTAGTATTACCTTTAACAGCATCTTCTGTCTTAACTACTTTCATAACTACTTTATCAGGTAGTGATAATCCTAACATTTCTCCTTCAAAGAAAGTAATTTCTACTTCTAAGTTTTCTTTTAAATATTTAGTATCATCACCAATTACACTTTTATCAAGTTCTATTTGTTCATAGTCTGCCATACTCATGAAATAATATGTATCTCCCATACTATAAAGGAATTGCATAGTTTTTTTAGAAATATGAGCAGTTTCTACTTTAACACCAGCATTAAAAGTTTTTTCAACAATAGAACCAGTTCTTAAATTTTTCATCTTAGCTTTAACAATAGCAGCTCCTTTACCTGGTTTAACATGTTGACTTTCAAGGATTGTATAAATACCTCCTTCATACTGTATAGTCATACCTGGTTTAAAATCGTTTGAATTAACCATTTTATTTACTCCTTTCTATCTATAATATATAACAGTCATTAAATGACTGTTATATTATTATTTCTTTTCTTTATGAGTTGTATGTTTACCACAGAATTTACAATATTTACTAATCTCCATTCTTCCTGGAGTATTATTTACATTTTTTTCTTCTCTATAATTCTCATTACCACAAACTGAGCATACAAAAGTCTTCTTTTGTCTATGTCCTAATTTTTTTGCCATAAGTTATCCCTCCTTTTTTCTTTAGTAATTTTATCAAATATTTTAAAAAGTATCAACTACTTATTTAATTCTTTTAATAATTCAATAGTTTTTCGCATTTCCTGGTCATATTGAACCATTTCAATACCACCAAATTCATTTAAGAAATTATCAAGTTCCATATTATAACGTTCAGAAAGCTTTTTAGCTTCTTCCATAGCATCACTCTCACTTACTTCAATATGTTCCGTATTCATAATTTCTTCAAGCATTAAACGATATAATACGTTTTGATAAGCTTCTTTTTCTAAATGATCTTTTAAATCTTTTTCAGTAGATTTAGTAACTTGATAATATAAATCTAAACTAATTCCTTGCATAGCCATTTGTTGTTCTGTTCTTCTAAATAGCCTTTCAACTTCTTCATTAACCATTTCTTCTGGAATATCCACTTCTACATTTTTAGATACAGCTTCTAATAATCTATCAATGTAGTTATTTTCTTCTTCCATATCTTTATTAGCTTTGATATTAGCTTCTACTTCTTTTCTAAGACTATCTTCATCATTAACACCTTCAATACCTAAGTCAAAGAAGAAATCTTCATCTAATTCTCTTTTTTCTTTAGTCTTAATTTCATGTACTTTTACTTTAAATGTTACTTCTTGTCCCTTTAAAGACTCTTCCATATAATCTTCTGGGAATGTTACTTTAATATCTTTCTCATCACCAGACTTCATACCAATTAATTGTTCTTCAAAACCAGGAATAAAAGTACCACTACCTATTTCTAAAGAATAGTTTTCTCCTTTACCTCCTTCAAAAGGCTCTCCATCTTTAAAACCTTCAAAGTCAATAATAGCAACGTCGCCTTCTTCTACTTTAGCATCATCACTCTTATTAACTAATTCTTCGAATCTTTCAAGTAAATGGCTTATTTCATGGTCAATTTCTTCTTTAGTTACTTTAACTTCATTAGGTTTAATACCTAAATCTCTATATTTTTTAACTTTAACTTCTGGTTTAGTAATAATTTTAAAAGTAAAAGTAACACTCTTTTCATCTAAGCTTTTTAAATTAGGCTCAGGTTGTACTACTGGTACTAAATCATTATCTTTTAAAGCTTTAATATATGCATCTTGTAATACTAAGTCTGCTGCATCTATTAAATAGTCTTGACCGAATTTTTTGTCATAAATATTTTTTGGACATTTACCTTTTCTAAAGCCATCAACTTCTACTTTTTTAACTTTTTCTTTAAAAGCTTTATCTATAGCATCAGTCCATTCTTTTCCTTCTACTTTTATTTCAATATTATGATAATTTTTCTTATTTGTTTCTTTCTTTTCCATATTTCTTCCTCCAATACGTTTCTTATTATATATTATCTAAATTAGTTTTTCAAGGCTTATTTAATAAACATTGCATCTCCAAAAGAGAAAAATCTATATTTCTCTTTAACCGCTTCATTATAAGCATTTAAGATATTATCTTTCCCTGCTATAGCAGATACTAACATAATAAGGGTAGATTTAGGTAGATGAAAGTTAGTTATTAGCCCATCAATACTCTTAACATCTTTTCCTGGATAGATAAAGATATCTGTAAAACCATTATCTTCCCTAAACTCTCCAAACTTACCATAAACTGTCTCTAATGTCCTAGTTGACGTTGTACCAACAGCAATTATTCTTTTACCATTTTCTCTTGTTTTATTTAAAGTATCGGCAACACTTTTGCTTAATGAATAAAATTCACTATGCATTTTATGTTTTGTAACATCTTCCACTTTAACAGGTCTAAAAGTACCAAGTCCAACATGAAGAGTCAAATAGACAATGTTTATACCTTTTTCTTTTATTTTATTAAGTAATTCTTCTGTAAAATGAAGTCCTGCAGTAGGTGCTGCAGCACTACCTACTTCTTTGGCATAAACAGTTTGATATCTATCTTTATCAGCTAGCTTTTCATGAATATATGGTGGTAGAGGCATAGTACCTAACTTATCTAATAATTCATAAAATATCCCTTCATAACTTGCTTCAAATACTCTAATACCTTCATCTTTAACTTCAGTACAAGTTAATTTTAATAACCCATTACCAAATGATACAACATCACCCACATGAATACGTCTAGCAGGCTTTACTAAACACTCCCAAGTATCTTTTTCTTTATTTTTTAAAAGAAGAACTTCTATTACAGCTTTAGTACTTACTTTTTCACCTATTAATCTAGCAGGTAAAACTTTAGTATCATTTAGTACTAAAGTATCACCTTTATTTAAGTAATCTATAATATTATAGAAATGTTTATGAGCTAACTCTCCTGATTCTTTATCAAGTATCATTAATCTTGAAGCATCTCTTTGTTTTATTGGAGTTTGAGCGATTAATTCTTCAGGTAAATTATAATCAAATTCTTCTAATTTCATAAATATCCCCCTATTCTATATCTAGGTTAAATAATCCTCCTTGATAGTTTATATTAAGCTCTTTATAGGCTTTATCTGTTACCATTCTACCTCTACTTGTTCTTTTTAAATATCCTTCTTGTAATAAGTATGGTTCTATTACATCTTCTATTGTAGATGTTTCTTCTCCAATAGATGAAGCTAGGGCATCTATTCCAACAGGACCTCCATTAAATCTTTCAATAATAGCTTTTAATAGTTGATGGTCAGTCTCATCTAATCCACTTTTACCTACTTTTAATCTTTCTAAAGCTTTATTCATAACTTCTAAATCTATAGATTCTTTTTTATCTACTAAAGCAAAGTCACGTACTCTTTTAAATAGACGGTTAGCAATACGTGGTGTTCCTCTACTTCTTTTAGCAAGTTCTACTGCAGCATCTTCATTTATTGGCATATCTAAGACTCTACTAGTTCTTTTAATTATTTCAGTTAACTCTTCAATAGTATAAAATTTTAACTTAGAAATAATACCAAAACGATCTCGAAGCGGTGCTGATAAATCTCCTGCTCTTGTTGTTGCCCCAACTAATGTAAATGGTGGCAAGTCTATTTTAATACTACGAGAACTTCCTTCACCACCGATTATTATATCTAAAGTAAAGTCTTCCATTGCAGGATAAAGTATCTCTTCTATAAATCTTGGCATTCTATGAATCTCATCAATAAATAAAACATCTCCAGGTTCAAGAGTTGAAAGAATCGCTGCTAAATCCCCACTTTTTTCAATAGAGGGACCACTAGCAGTTTTAATATTAACACCTAGTTCTCTTGCAATAATAAAAGCAAGAGTTGTCTTACCAAGACCTGGTGGTCCATATAATAATACATGATCAAGTACTTCTCCTCTTATCTTACTAGCTTCGATAAAGACTCTAATATTTTCTTTAACTTCAGATTGACCGATATATTCATCTAAGACTTCTGGTCTAATTGTATTATCAACAATACCATCATCTTCTAACTCTTCACTTGTTACAATTCTTTCCATTTAAACACCTACTTTAATAATAATTTTAAGGCTTCTTTTATTTGGTCTTCTATACTTAGTGAATTATCTACTTTTAAGATTATGCTCTTAATCTCTTTATCTTTATAACCAAGTCCAATTAAAGCTTCTCTTAACTCTTCACTAGTATCTTTAATTACTTCTTCTCCTAAACTTAAATCATCAAGTTTACCTTTTAAGTCAAGTATCATTTGTTTAGCAAGTTTTTCACCTATCTTAGGGAATTTTTTTAGATAAAGAATATTTTCTCTATTAATAGCATCACTAATACCAGAAATTGATCCAGTAGCAATTATTGGTAGAGCCATCTTTGGTCCAAGTCCCTTAACACCAATAAGTTTTAAGAATAGTTCTTTTTCTTCTTTAGTTTTAAAACCAAAAAGATTATGTTCATCTTCTTTAATTTGTTGATATAAATAGACTTTATAATCCTTTCCCTCTAGAAAAGCGAAAGGATTAGGAGTATTAATAAGATAACCTATACCATTATTTTCTAAAACAATAGCATTAGACATAACTTCTGTTACTTTACCAATCATATAGCTGTACATCTTACTAATCCTCTTTCATATTATGATGAACACTAGATACATCATCTATATCTTCCAAAGCCTCTATTAGATTATATACCTTTTCTTTAGATTCATCATCAACTTCTACTTCATTATTTGGAGTGAATGTAACTTCACTAGTTAAAAATTCGGCAACTCCCATAGTAGTAAGTGCATCTTTTACAGCAATAAATTTATCACTAGGTGTAGTTATTACGTAGGTATCCCCAGTATTTTCCATATCTAAGGCTCCTGCATCTAGGGCAGTTAACATTACATCATCTTCTTCATAATCACTTGGAATAACAATAATACCTTTACGTTCAAACATATAACTAACAGATCCATCTGTACCTAAATTACCACCACGTTTTGAAAATGTACTACGTACCATTGATGCTGTTCTATTACGATTATCAGTAAGACAATCTACCATAATAGCAACTCCTGAAGGTCCATAACCTTCATAACGAATGGTTTCATAATTTTCACCTTGTCCTGTATTTTTAGCTTTATCAATAGCTTTTTTTATATTATCTTTAGGCATATTAGCAGCTTTGGCTTTCTCAACTACAAGTCTAAGTGCAGCATTGCTTAAAGGATCAGGTGTACCACTTTTAGCAGCGACATAAAGTTCTTTAGCAAGTTTTTGGAACACTTTACCACGTGCTGCATCTATTAATCCTTTCTTTCTATGAATAGTAGCCCATTTTGAATGTCCACTCATGTTTATCCTCCCTTTCTTTCCTCATTATAATAACACAAATATATCATTTATTCTAGCTTTAACTTAAAATTAATGATATATTAGTTGCAGGTGAAGCACATGGAAAAATATATAAAAAATGGTAATAAGAAAATTAAGTTTAAAACAGTTACAAAATTTACAGATAGAGTTAAGGGGTTTAGATTTTATCTTTACCCTATTAAAGAAGGATTATGTTATCCTAAAAAGAAAATGATAAATACATATTTCGTTTGTCAAAAACTAGATATAGTTGTTACTGATAAAGAAAATAATATCTTAGCAATATATCCTAATCTTGAGACAGAAAAGTTTATAAGACCAAGAATTAAAGCTTATTATATTTATCTACTTCCAGAAGGCAGTTCCAAAGGAATAGAAGAGTATGATAAATTAAGAATAATAACTAAAGGAACTAACTAAATATTCCCCATAGTTTTGCTATGGGGAATTAGTATATAAAGTATATTATTACATCAACATAGTTATTTGTTTTTTAGATAGCCCTGTTGCTTTAATTATTTCATTTATGGGTAAATTCATCTTAAGAAGTTTTTTTGCAATTGAATTTTTTTCATTAGTTGCACCTTGTTCAATTCCTTCTTCTCTAGCTTTATTACTATGATATTCTATCTT
>CALVVC010000057.1 GCA_944363755.1 uncultured Bacilli bacterium | reverse complement strand
TAACTAAAGATACCGAACTTATTACCGCCTATCAAATAAGAAATGATATGAAAAGACATGATAATACAGATGACTATGAAGAGTATATTAAAAAATTAGAGGAAAACGGTATTCCTAATGCTAGGGAAAAGATAGAAAATATGTATATCTTAGATTTTCTTATAATGAATGAAGATAGACACTTAAATAATTTTGGTATTATAAGAGATGTTAATACCCTAAAATGGTTAGATGTCGCTCCTATATTTGATAATGGTATGGCATTAAATATTCAAAGTTATGATGATGAAGAATTAATCATATCAGGTATGGGTAGATTATTTTATGAGGTTAAGCCCTTTGATGAAATAATCAAAGTAGTTCATAATATTAAAAGAATAGATGTATCAAAACTATCAGATATACCAGAAGAATTTGATAAACTATTACATAAGTATCAAAGTATTACCAAAATGTCTGATAAAAGAATATATAGATTATGTGTTCTTTTAAATAGACAAATAAATAAATTAAAGAAAATAATTGAGGAAGCCTAAGATTAGGTTTCCTTTAATATTAAGGGAAAAAACATTATAAGTTTAACAGGAGATGACCTGCTCTACCACCAATAATAGTTTTACCAACTAAATCATCAAGTGTAAAATCTTTAATATCTTCTCTTGCTACAATAAATGAACCATCTTTTTGAGTTAATCTTGCAAAAGTCTTAAGATAATCTTTTTCACCACCATTATAAACATAAATAGTCGCTTCACTTCCTGCAAAACCAATATCAGCATCTCCTGATAAAACCGCTGCACTTACTTTATCCGCCCCATTTGCAAGAGAAAGCTCAATATCAATACCCACTTCTTCAAAATAACCTTCTTCAATCGCTACATACATAGGAGCATAGAAAATAGAATGAGCAACTTCTGCAAGTCTTACAGTCTCTAAATTCTTACCATTATCATCCTTATTATTAAAGTTAAATAATACAGCACAAGCTAAAAGAAAAATAACTAAAATAACAAAGATATAAGCAATTGTCTTTTTCAAACTTAAATCCTCCTTTCAGTTCAAAGTATTATATGTAATTAATTTGTATTGGCTACACCCATTAAAAATAAGTTGTAAATTATAATAATATATGGTAATATATGGAAAAAAGTGGGTATATTTAATCATGTATAATAATATTTATGATGGTAGAGATATTAAACTAACAGATAATATCTTAAAAATAGGTTATGCAACTATTAGTCTTTCAAGTATTTCAAGTGTCCACACATTTCCAGTCCCTAAACATTCTTTTTTAGCAGGTTTGAAAGAATGGTTCTATGGTTTAATATTTATGATAATAATTTGTGCTATCTTTAAACAAATATCTATATTAGGAGATATTTACATTTTTACTATCTTTATTTTAATAGGTTACAATATATATGAACATAGAAAAGTCTATTTAGGCTTAGAAATATGTACAACTGGTGGACAAAGTTATAAGATTAAATCAGAAGATATTGTTTTAATTACAAAAATAGAGAGAAATTTAACTGAATTTATGGAAGAGAACAACCCTAGTTATAACATAAATGTAAATAACAGTATTATAAACAATGGTAATAACAATAAAAATACGGTGGTGCATAAATAATGATAAATAATAGTATTATAAATATAGGAGATAACAATATCAATACAATAACTACTAGTATAGATTATGACAAAATATCTGAAGAATTAAGAATACTCTTAGACAATTATAAAGATGAAAATATAAAAGAGGCTTTAATATATAGCAAGAGTAAAGATAAAAAGAAATTAATTAGTTGTTTAAATAAACTTGGAAAAGAAGCTTTAGAGATAATAAAACATTTATCTTTAACAACTTTAGAAAAACTAATAGAACAAAATTTATTTTAAAAAACAAGCATATACGAGTTTTCGTAAACTTAACTTAAAAGCTTGTTTTTTTTAAATAATTATTTATAATAAATGTAACTGGAGGTTATATATGAATATACAAGTATTAAATGAACTTATGCGCTTAAATGGTATTCCAAGTTATTTTCAATTATCAAAAGAAACCAACATTCCATATACAACGCTATTAGATTTAGTAAGGGGAAAAGGAGAAAAACTTAGTAATATTAAAACAATCGCTGATTTTTTAGGGGTTAAAATGTCCTACTTATTAGATGAACCTAGAAAAATAGTTACTATCAATGAAAGAAATAATGTAGTTGTTGAAAAAGAAAATGGCTATAACTCAGTACTATCTAATTTACTTTCTAATTAAAATTATGATAAAATAAGACTGGATGGTGATTAGCATGAGTTTTTTTAGTAAATTTAAAGATAAATTTATCAAAAAAGAAGAAAAAGAAACTATAAAAGAAAGTCTAGAAGTTTATAACAAAGGACTTGCTAAAAGCAGAAATACTTTCTCATCACGTCTTTTAGATTTAACTAAACGTTATAACAAAGTAAATGAAGAATATTTTGAAGAATTAGAAGAAATCTTAATTATGGCAGATATTGGTGTTAATACTGTTATGAACTTTATGGATAAATTAAGAAAAAGAGTAAAGGAAGAGAAAATAACAGATCCAGAACTATTAAAAGAAGTAATAGTAGATGAACTATTTATTATCTATGTAAATGGAGAAACATTATCAACAAATTTAAAAAGAAGTGCTACTAATCCTACAGTTTACTTGTTTGTAGGAGTTAATGGAGTAGGGAAGACTACAACTATCGCTAAAATTGCTAGTAAAGAAAAAGAGAAAAATAGAAAAGTTCTCTTAATAGCAGGAGATACTTTTAGAGCAGGAGCGACTAATCAACTAAAAGAATGGGCTAATAGAATTGGTGTAGACTTCTATGGAAAGCATGAAGGAATAGATCCAGCTAGTGTTATTTATGAAGGACTAGAATATGCCATAAATAATGACATTGATACCGTTTTAATAGATACAGCAGGAAGACTTCAAAATAAAACTAATCTAATGATGGAACTAGAAAAGATTAATAGAGTAATTAAAAAGATAATAGATAGATCTCCTGATGAAACACTTCTTGTAATAGATGCAACAACTGGTCAAAATGGTATAAGCCAAGCGAAAGCTTTTAAAGAGATAACAGACCTAACAGGAATTATTCTAACTAAATTAGATGGAACTGCAAAAGGCGGAATAGTCTTAGCAATTAAAGAAGAAGTAAATCTACCCGTTAAATATATAGGATTAGGAGAAACTGCTAAAGATTTACAAGAATTTGATATTGAAAAATATATTTATAGTCTATTTAAAGACTTTATGGAGGAAGAAAAATGAGTAAAAGTGTAACACAATTAAATCCTAAAGCTAAAAAGCAAGAAAAAAGTTTTAATTATTTAAAAATCTTAATAATATTACAGTTCTTTTTAACAATTAGTCTAATCATCTTTGGTATTATTACTATTTTTAAAACAAATCTTTTATACATATTTGAAATACTTCTAGGTATAACTCTATTAGTTATGGGTTTAAATAATTTTCTAATCTATAAAAGAAGAAATTTAACAATCCTTTATATCATAATAGGACTAGGTTCTATTGTTCTAGCGATACTAAAATTATTAGGATTATAATGGAAGAATTAGTATATTATACACTACTATACGATATTTATGGTAGTCTTTTAACTGATAAACAACAAGAATACTTTGAAGATTATTATTTTAAAAATTTATCTTTAAGTGAACTTGCCACTAAATATAATATCAGTAGAAATGCTATTCATAAACAAATAAAAGAAACTATAAAAAGATTAGAAAATTATGAAAATGAATTAAAGATTGCTAAGAAGAATGAAATGTTAGAAAATATTATTAAAGAAACAAGTGATAACGAGTTAAAACGCAAATTACAAGAAGTAATTTCAATCTAACTCTTGTCACTTTTTGTATTTAAAGGTATAATTTATCTATAGAATAAAGGAGACTTGTGATATGTTTGATAAAATAATCTATATTAGTGACCAAGGTGCTAACATAAAGTTAAAAGAAGATGAGGAAATAGCAATTAATTTAATGAATTTACATTTAATCTTTGAAGATAGTGATAAGATAATTTTAGGAGAAGTAGACGATTTAGAAGATGGAATTGTTAAAGCAAGATTTTTAGGAGAAATAAAAGATGGCCGTCTAATAGGTGGTGTTTTAAGAAAACCATCATTAGATGCTAAGATAAGAGTAATTAAACAAGAAGAAATACCTCTAATAACAGGAGAAGACAAAATAGGATATATGCCATTTGGAGTTAGTCCTTATTATAATGATTTTAAAGTATACTTAGATGTTAATAACTTTTTTAGTAATCACTTTGCTATCTTTGGTAATAGTGGTAGTGGTAAAAGTTGTGGTATCTCAAGAATAATGCAAAATATGTTTGAAGATGAAAGACTATTCCCCTATAAATCTAATATACTTTTATTTGACTCATCTGGAGAGTATTACAATGCTTTTAAAGATTTAAGTAAAATAAATCCTAACTATAACTATCGTTTCATTACTACCAACGTAACAGATAATGTTGGTGAATCATTACGTTTACCAGTATTCCTATTAAATGAAAATGATTTAACTCTTCTTTTACAAGCGACAGAACATTCTCAAATACCAATTATTGAAAGAATGTTAAAGCTAGCAAGAATATTTGCAAGTACAGGAGTAGATGCAAATAAATATAAAAATCATTTAATCGCTAAAGCAATTATGACAATTCTTTATACAAATCAAACTTCACCTAATAAGAGAAATGATATATTTTCAATTCTTAATAGTTGTTCCACAAAAGAATTTAATTTAGAAGCACCAGTTCAAGGAATAGGTTATGTTAGAAAGTTTAGAGAGTGTTTTTTAATAGATAATCATGGACAATTTTCAGAAAGTGTATTATTAACAGAATATGTATCTAGTTTCATTAATGATGAATATGATGATTTTGAACCTAGAAAAGATTGTTATTATACCCTAGAAGACTTAGAGAAAGCTTTAAATTTTACTTTAATCAGTGAAGGATGGCTTAGAAATGAGAATACTTATGGAGATGCTGTAACTTTAAGAGTAAGACTTCATTCTCTTATTACATCAAGTAATTCTAATTTCTTTAAATGGGAAAAAGGTACTTATATTTCTTTAGAAAACTACTTATCAGATTTAATGATTACAAATGGTAAAAAGTATCAATTAGTAAATATAAATCTAATAGATGTAGATGATGATTTTGCCAAAGTAATAACAAAGATTTATTCTAGACTTTTATTTGAATTTACTAAAAGCTTAAAGACTAGAGCAAGTATACCATTTCATATCTTAGTTGAAGAAGCTCATAGATATATTCAAAATGATACTGATAGATTCTTAATAGGATATAATATCTTTGAACGTATTGCCAAAGAAGGACGTAAGTATGGACTAATTTTAGGATTAATTACTCAAAGACCAGTTGAGATGTCTGATACAGTAATATCACAATGTTCTAATTTCTTAATCTTTAAGATGAATCATCCAACAGATGTTGAATATATTAAGAAAATGGTACCAAATATTTCTGATGAAATAGTAGAAAAACAAAAGAGTTTACAATCAGGAACGTGTTTAGCCTTTGGTAGTGCCTTTAAAATACCTTTAATAGTTAAATTAAAGATGCCAAATCCAATGCCAACGAGTGGTAACTGTGATGTAGTTAAAATATGGGATGGACATAGTAGTGAACAAATAGAAAGTAAAGAAGTAAATAATAATCAAGAACAACAATCTACTACAGATAATTCAATCAATAATATTACAAACAATGTAACAAGTGAAAGAGTAGAGAGTAATACATTAAGTGAACAATTTATACAAGAGCCTACTAATATAGGAATACCAGAACTTAATCAAAAAGATTTAGAAATAACAAACGAACAGACAATACCAGTAAATAATGAACAAATAACTAATATATTAGATGTACCTAAAGAAGAGGAACATAGGACAACCTTTAATATAGGAGATGAATCTACTAATATTAGTAATCCTAGTTTAGATATTTTAAATAATAGTGTTAAGGACCAAACGGTATCTGTTAGTACTATACCTGAAATAAATATAAATAATGATGAGACTTTATAAGTAAGAAAGGGAGTAATAGAAATGATATATTCAAACTATAATATCATAAATGCTACATGGGGGGGGGCAACTTTATAGATATATAAGTAATAATATTACTTTCTTTTGTTATGTAAAAATAGAGTAATTAGTATTATTCTATTCTTTTTTGTGTTTATGAGAGGAGTAAGTTATGAAGAAATTATTGTTAGAGACAAGTTTTAGTAAGATATATATAATAGTAATGATATTAATAAGTATATTACTAATAGGAGGATACTTTTCTTATGCTATGTTTACAGTATCAAAAGAAAAGAGTAATGCCATTAGTATAGTAACAGGTAATTTAGATTATAAGTTAGAAGTAGATGGAATAGTGAGTAATAAATTAGTAGTAGAATCTAATAGTAGTAAAGAGTTTATTATTACTTTATCTAATCCAAATAATCGTATT
>CALVVC010000056.1 GCA_944363755.1 uncultured Bacilli bacterium | reverse complement strand
AATTCGTGGTGCTGCTGGTGGTGATGAAGCAAATATTTTTGTTGGTTTTTTATTCAGAATGTATACAAGATATGCAGAAAAGAAAGGTTTTACTTATCAAGTATATAACTCTGTAGAGGGAACTGCTGGAGGATATAGTCAAATAGAGTTTATTGTAAAAGGAACAAATGCTTATTCTTTACTAAAATATGAAAGTGGATCTCATAGAGTACAAAGAGTACCAGTAACAGAAGCAAATGGAAGACTTCAAACCTCAACAGCAACAGTTCTAGTAATGCCAGAAGCAGATGAAGATATTGAAATAGAAATTAATCCAAATGATTTAAGAATTGATATCTATCGTTCTAGTGGATGTGGAGGGCAAGGAGTAAATACGACAGATTCAGCAGTAAGAATTACCCATTTACCAACGAATACTGTGGTAACTTGTCAGAATGAAAGAAGTCAAATTCAAAATAAAGAACAAGCGATGAAAGTATTAAAAACAAGACTTTATGAAATGCAATTAAGAGAGCAACAAGAAGCAGCAGGAGCAGAAAGAAGAAGTAAAATTGGAACAGGGGATCGTGCCGAAAAAATAAGAACCTATAATTATCCACAAAACAGAGTAACAGACCATAGAATAGGTTTTACTACAAATAACTTAGATAGAGTTATGAATGGAGATTTAGATGAAATAATAGAAGCTTTAACTATGGAAGATCAAAGAAGAAAACTAGCTGGAGAAGAAAGTGACAGTTGAAGAATTAATAATTTTAGGTAAAAAATATACAAGTAGTACTCATGCTAAGATGTTACTTGCAATACTTTTAGAAGTAAATCCCTTAGAACTATTAACTATATTAGATAAAGTAGTTGAAGAAGATATAGTTAATCTATATAAAGAATCTTTAGAAGCTCTAAGTGAAAATAGACCTATTCAATATGTAATAGGTCATGTTAATTTCTATGGATTAAAGTTTAAAGTTAATGAATCTGTGTTAATACCACGTTTTGAGACAGAACAGTTAGTTGAAAATATTAAAAACTATCTTGAAAAGAAAGGTTTAACTAATCCTAAAATATTAGATTTAGGTTGTGGTAGTGGTGTTATAGGTTTAACTTTAAAGCATTTTTTTCCTAATGCTTCCCTAACTTTAACAGATATTAGTGATGAAGCTTTAAAAGTATCAAAAGAAAATGCTAATAATCTAAATTTAGATGTTAACTTCATAAAAAGTGATTGGTTAAGTAACGTGCCTATAGATAAATATGATGTTATAGTATCTAATCCTCCATATATTATGATAAATGAAGAAATAGAAGAAATAGTTAAAAATAATGAGCCAGCTTTAGCATTATATGGTGGAGTTGATGGCCTAGACTGTTATAGAAGTATTTTAAAAGATATTAATAACTACTTAAAAGAAGATTACTTAATCGCTTTTGAAATAGGTTATCTTGAAGGAAGTAAGTTGCAAGAATTAATTAATAATACTATTACTAATAGCAAAGTAACTATAAAAAAAGATTTAAGTAATAAAGATAGAATGCTTTTTGTCGAAAAAAATATTGATTAAAAAATTAAAATATCACTCATTAATTAAGTGTAGAAAGGGTGATATTTTTATATGAAAAAATATTTAATCTTAGCAAGTTTAATCTTAGTATTTATACCTAATTTAAATAAAGAAAGTGATGAGATAGTTATACCTGATGAAGCGATAAGGTTTAGAGTAATAGCAGAATCAAACACCAAAGAAGATCAAGAAACTAAAACAATTGTCAAAGATGCTTTAGAAAAAGATTTAGATACTCTTTTAAAGAATAGTACTTCAATTGATGAAACTAGAACTATACTAAAAGAAAATCAAAGTCATTTTAAATCTCTAGTAGAAAGAACACTTTTAACTAATAAAATAAATACAACATATAAAGTAAACTATGGTATCAATTATTTTCCAGAGAAAAACTATAAAGGAGTTATTTACGAAGAAGGATATTATGAGTCATTAGTCGTAACGCTTGGAAGTGGAAATGGAAATAATTGGTGGTGTGTTTTATTCCCACCTTTATGTTTAATGGAAGGTGAGGATAATAATACTGATGAAGTAGAATATAAATCTTTCGTTAAAGAAATGATAGATAAATACTTATAATAAATATCTACCTATCTGAATAAAATTTGATAGGTGATTACTTTGAATACTTTAGAGTTAATAATATTAGCGATAGGACTAAGTATGGATGCCTTTTCCTTATCTATTGTTTATGGGACTTTAAATCTATCTAACAAAATTAAAAACTTTTTAAGTATAACAGTAGGAATATTTCACTTTTTTATGCCTCTTTTAGGAAGTATATTAGGACTATTTATTGTAAATCATATAATAAGTAATCCTGATATATTAGTAGGAATAATCTTTACTATTTTAAGTATAGAAATGTTACTTAATATAAAAGAGTTAGATGAAGAGAAAAAAGATTTTAAAAGTTTATTAAATGCTTTTTTCTTCGGTTTTAGTGTAAGTATCGATAGCTTCTCAGTTGGAACTGCCCTAGGAACACATAATGAAAATATTATTTTAGCAGGAACAATCTTTGCTGTAACAAGTTTTATCTTTACTTTTCTAGGACTTAATATAGGTAAGTTTTTAACTTTAAAATTTGGTAAAATTGCCAATATTATCGGAAGTATTTTACTATTTATACTAGCACTTACATATTTTTTTGAATAAAAAGAAAAAAATTGTAAAAACTAAACATGGGTGAAGTATTATGATGAAAAGAATAATTACAGATGAAGAAATGAAAGAGATTCTAAAAAAAGAAATACTTCCATTAAGATTTCATACTGTAAACCCATTTGTAAAAGAAGTTAAATAACACTTCTTTTTTTATGATTTTAAACAAAAGTGTGATATTTTTATCTAAAAAACCTGCAAAAGTGTGACAAAAGCATTAAAAAACGTTGCGAAAGTGTGATTAAATGCTATAATATAGTATATATTACATATAGGAGGTGTTACATATGCAACGTTTTATTATGGAAAAATTAGTTAAATGGAAGAATGATAAAAATAGAAAACCCTTAATATTAAAAGGAGCAAGACAAGTAGGGAAAACTTATATATTAAAAGAATTTGCAAAGAATGAATATTTTGACCTTGCCTATTTTAACTTTGATCATGATGAATCTTTAGCCAATCTTTTTAAAAATAGTAAAGACCCTAAAAGAATTATAGAACAATTAATATTAGTACATGGTAAAAAAATAGTACCGGAGAAAACTCTAATATTTTTCGATGAAATACAGGAATGTAGTGATGCTCTTAATTCCCTTAAATATTTTTATGAAGAAGCGAACGAATATCATATTGTTTCTGCAGGAAGCCTTCTTGGAATTAGATTATCGCACACTTCTTTTCCAGTAGGTAAAGTTGATTTTTTAAATATGTATCCTATGACTTTTAGTGAGTTTCTTATCGCTGATGGTAAAGAAAATTTAGTAGAGTTTATGAAAAGTATTAGGGAAGTAGAAAAGATACCTGATGTTTTTAGAATAGAATTAGAAGAAAAACTAAAAACTTATTTCATAGTTGGAGGAATGCCAGAAGTAGTAAAATCTTGGACTGAAGATAAAGATATAGAAAGAGTTAATTATCTACAGCAAAATATTTTAAACTCTTATGAAACAGATTTTTCTAAACACACAACTAATAGTGAAGCGAATAAAATATCTATAATATGGAACAATATTCCTAAAGGGCTTGCTAAAGAAAATAAAAAATTTGTATACAAAGCTTTGAAGGAAGGAGCAAGGGCTAGAGAATATGAAGGGGCTCTTAACTGGTTAAATGATGCTAATTTAATTACTAAAGTATATAATATTACTAAATCAGATGTTCCATTAAAAGCCTATGTGGATTTAGATTCTTTTAAAATATATATGAATGATGTAGGACTTTTAAGAAGAATGTCTAATTTAGATAGTAGCATTATCTTAGAAGAAAATAAATTATTCGAAGAATTTAAGGGCTCTTTTTCAGAAAATTACTGTCTAAATATGTTAACCTATATAAATGATGAAATACCTTATTACTTTACATTTTTAAGAAATGAAATAGACTTTGTAATTCAATATAAAAATAAAACAATTCCTATAGAAGTAAAATCAAATAGAAATAGAAATCATATAAGTTTAACTAAATATAATGAAAAATACCATCCTGATATTATGATAAGATTATCACTAGATAATCTAGATAAAAGTGGTAATATAATAAATATACCATTATACTTAATTGAATATATAAATAAGATAATAGAAAACAATAGTTAGGAAAGAAATCTTTCCTCTTTTTCTTTTGACAAACACTAGATACTTGCATTATTATATATATAAGAAAGGTGTTGTATATGTTAGTAAATTTTAATGAAATGTTAAAGGATGGAAAAGAAAACAAATATGCCATTCCTCATTTTAATATTAATAATTTAGAGTGGACTAAATATATTTTAGAGAAAATGCAAGAAGAAAATCTACCGGTAATATTAGGAGTTAGTGAAGGTGCTAAAAAATATATGGGTGGTTTTTATGCTATTAGATGTATGGTAGAAGGATTAATTAAAGACTTAAATATAACTATCCCTGTATGTTTACATCTAGACCATGGAAGTAGTTTTGAAAGTTGTAAAGAGGCCATTGATGCTGGTTTTTCTAGTGTAATGATAGATGCTAGTAAATATGATTTAGAAACTAATAAAAAGATAACTAAAGAAGTAGTAGATTATGCTCATGCTAAAGGTGTATCAGTAGAAGCAGAAGTAGGACATGTTGGAGGTACAGAAGATAATGTCTATGGAGATGTTTTTAGAGCAACTCTAGAAGACTGTATAGAAATATCAAAAACAGGAATTGATGCTCTAGCACCTGCTCTAGGCTCAGTACATGGACTATATAAAGGAGAACCTAATCTTGACTTTGATAGAATGAAAGAAATAAATGAGACTTTATCTATTCCTTTAGTACTACATGGTGGAACAGGTATTCCTTATGATATGATAAAAAAAGCAATAAGTTGTGGAATTAGTAAAATAAATATAAATACAGAACTACAAGTAACTTGGCATAAAGCAGTAGTAGACTTTATTAAAGAAAATCCTAGTGTATATGATCCAAGAAAAGTTATAGGTAGTGGTGAAGCTTCTATGAAAGAAAAAATAAGTGAACTTGTAGATGTTTTTAACCCAAATCATATTAGTTCCAAATAATAACTTAATAATATAATATAGTAGAAAGTGTGTGATTAACTATGAAAATGTTAGAAATAAAAGGAGGTAAACCTCTATCTGGAACAATAAGAATAAGTGGGGCTAAAAATAGTGTAGTAGCATTAATACCAGCAGCAATTTTATCAAGTGAAGAAGTAACAATATGTAATGTACCAGATATTACTGATACTACTGCCCTTTGTGAAATCCTAGAATTTTTAAATGTTGATGTTAAAAGAGCAACTGAAAGTTTAGTTATCAATCCATCTAACATGGAAAATAAAGAAATACCTAGTATGTACACTAAGAAATTAAGAGCATCATACTACTTTATGGGAGCCATGCTTGGTAAATATAAAAAAGTAACTATGGCTCTACCAGGTGGTTGTTCAATTGGTGCAAGACCAATTAATCTTCATCTTAAAGGTTTTGAAGCTTTAGGTGCTAAAGTAACTAATAAAGATAATATTTATACAGTAGAAGCTAAGGAATTAAAAGGTGCTAATATCTACTTAGACTTTGCTAGCGTTGGGGCTACAATTAATATTATGTTAGCAAGTGTCCTAGCTAAAGGAACAACTATTATTGATAATGCCGCTAAAGAACCAGAAATAGTAAATGTAGCAACTCTTTTAAATAACATGGGTGCTAAAATAAGAGGAGCAGGAACTAGTAGTATTGAAATAACAGGAGTAGAAAAATTAGGAAAATGTTTCCACGAAGTTATACCTGATAGAATAGAAGCAGGAACTTATGTCATATTAGGAGCAGCTATTGGTAATAATTTAAAAATATCTAATATAATTCCTGAACATATAGAAGCCTTAACTAGTAAATTAGAAGAAATGGGAGTATTTCTTGATATTGGAGCCGATTATATAATTGTAAGTAGTGGAGATACTTATAAACCAGTAAATGTTAAAACCCAAACATATCCAGGTTTTGCCACAGATCTTCAACAACCTCTAACCCCACTTCTTACAATGTGTAATGGTAGAAGTAAAATTGAAGAAACAATCTATGAAAATAGATTTATGCATATTCCATACTTAAATCAAATGGGTGCCGATATAAGAGTAAAAAATCAAACCTCAACTATCATTGGTCCAACTAAATTAACAGGAACAGATGTAGTTGCAACTGACTTAAGAGCAGGAGCATCACTTGTAATCGCTGGCTTAATGGCAAAAGGCAATACTAAAATTACTAATGTTGAACACATCTTAAGAGGCTATGAAAATATTGTGGAAAAACTCTTAGGAGTAGGAGCAAATCTTGAATTAAAAGACATATAAAGTATTAAAAAGAGACTAGAGAAATATAATTATAATATATAACTCTAGTCTTTTTTGGAGGTAAAAATGAAAAAAATATTATGTCTTTTAATC
>CALVVC010000055.1 GCA_944363755.1 uncultured Bacilli bacterium | reverse complement strand
GACTTTAGAGAGTGAAAATAATGAATAAAGAAATTCCCCAAAAGTGTTTTAGAATATGGTTTTGATTTTGACTGGGATGAGAAAGATGTTTGGAAGCTTGACTATCCTGAACAAGAAATTAGTATTGAAATACTAGAATGGCATTTTGATATTCCATTTTGGAACTGGAATAATGAGTGGTATGTTTTAAAGCCTCTTGATGTTATAAATAATCCAATAAAGTATAAATCACAATATGATAGAGTTATGCAGTCCGATATAACTTATCCAATTGATGTTATGGCGAATAAAGACAGATTAGTTATTTTAGATGGGCTTCATAGATTAGTAAAATGTAAATTATTAGGCATGAATAAAGTTAAAGTAAGAATAATTCCTAGAAGTGAAATACCTAATATATCTAAGAAAGGAAAAATAGATAATATGAATGTAAATAGTAAATAGATTAGACCATTTTATTGGCATTGAATATATACTCATAATAATATCAAAATTTAGGGGGGAATAAAGAATGAATGTAGAAGAAAATAAAATTAAAACAAGAAAGCATCTAAAATTAATGCAAGCACATCAAAATAATATAACAATATCTGATATGAATTTATTAGATAAATTTAAATCTTTTGAGGATTCAAAATTAAATGAGAGTAAAACACTCTTATATGAAATAGCAAGGAAAAAGAAAACTTATAAAAGGTATGCAAGAGGTACAATTGTAAGAGTTAAGTTTGGTGTTAACGTAGGCAGTGAATTTTCAGGAGATCATTTTGCAATAGTACTTTCAAAAAGAGATACTATGATGTCTCCGACTCTTCATGTTATTCCTTTAACATCTAAAAAACATTTGAAAAATATTAATATTGGAAATATACTTTATTCAGAAACAGAAATAAATAAACTTAAAGAATTACTTAAAAAAACTACTGATAATAAAAAGAAGAAAGAAATAAGTTCTTGCATAAAGTTTTATGAAAAACGAAAAAATACAATTACATATGCTTGTATAGACCATTTAAAGACAATAAGCAAACTATCTATATGTAAATATATAAACGAATACGATTATTTATCAAACATAAGAATTCCTTCTGAGATATTAAAACAAATAGATAGAGCTATTATAAATGAATATACAATATATAGTTAAAAATGAATAAAAGTTCTTGACTAATACATAATATTTAGTGTAGTATATAAGTACAGGAGCAGAAATGCTTTTTATTGTACAATATCGCAAGATATTATACTATGACAGGTGTCGCTAGACATTTTACAAGGTTAGTCAAAAATGACTAGCCTTTTTATATTGAAGTTTGGAGAGTGAGCATAATGAATAAAAAGTATATTATTATAACTTTTATATGTTTATTAATGTCAATAATATTTGGAATTGTTGCCAAAGATTTAATAGTTGGTGGTACTATACTAGCAACTGGGTTACTGTGTGCTTATTTTGCTAGTGAGGGGAAAAGAATAAATTACATATTGGGATTTATAAATTATCTTTTAATGGGTTATGTTGCTTTAAATAATAATTTGTTTGGAATATTTTTCTTTTACATATTTGTATTTGCACCATTACAAGTAAACGGATATTTATCTTGGAATAAAAATTTAGATAATAATAAAAATGTAAAAGTAAGAGAATTCACTTTGAAAAATTCAATAATAATTACATTATCTTGTATTATAGGTAGTTTTGTTCTTGGATATTTATTAAGCTTAATACCTGAGCAAAGATTAGCATTTATGGATGCAAGTTCAAACTGTATAAATTTATGTGGAGTAATTTTAATGATTTTAAGGTTTAAGGAATCATGGTGGATTTGGTTAGTAAATAACATTATAGATTTAATGATTTGGATTATAACTGTTGTAGATAAAGGGAGTGGATCTATAATGATGTTACTAGTATCTATTGGCTACTTATTAATTAATATATATGGTGTAATTAAGTGGAATAAAGAAGCGAAAAAAGATAACTAAAGTATGTGATAGTTTTAATATTATATAAGAATTCAACTTCATTAATTATAAATGTGATAAAAAAACTAGATGTATAGTGATATTAGAAATAGAAAAAGGAGATAGGTAAAATATGGATGTAAATAATAAAGAATTTATAGAGTTTTTAGTTAAAGCAAAGAAAGGTACTTATGCTAATAGTGATGCTCCTAAAGTTATACCTAGTAGATTAAACTCAAAAGATTATGAGTTTACAGATGGCAATTTTACCTATCATGATACTTATTTTGGTGGAATTAAGTTTATGGGTGAAGAAGTAGTTTATTATAATGATAATATTCTTTGGGGAATGAATTATTATGGAGTTACATTAGACTCTAGTTTAACTGAAGAAGTGATGGACAAAGTCTTAAGAGTCGCTCTTATGAAGGTAGGAGAAGATAAAAGTGTTATTCCTATTAGAGGTCCTAAAGAGTTTATAAATGAAGACTATCTTTATACCTTTAATGTAGATGGAGATATGGAAAACTTTGTAGGTACTGAACAGATATATAAAGATAAAAAGAAAATTTATGAATTAAAATGTCATGGAGGAATTATAAAGTGAAAGTACTTAGTTTGACTAAGCCATATGCAACATTAATAAAACTTGGTAAAAAGAAAATAGAGACTAGAAGTTTTAAAACAAATTATAGGGGAGAGTTATATATTCATGCTAGTTCTACTAAGATACCTAAAGAATGGAAAAATAATGAAGAATTGATAAATCTTTGTAAAGATAAGGAGCTTTACTTTGTAAATGTAAGCTAGTAGCCTATATTTATATGGTTTTAGAGTTTTAAGACAAAATTAAGAAAGATAAACTAGAGTTTGTTTGTGGTAATTATAGACTGGGAAGATATGCCTTTATATTAAAATATATTGAAGTGTTAGATAAGCCTATGCTTGCTAAAGGAAAACTAGGTATTTGGGATTATGAAGAAGATAAATATATAATGGGAGGAAAAATGATAGAAAATAATGATAAATATTTTGAATTATTAAATGATATTAAAAGAACACTAATAACGACAAGAAATAAAGTAGTAGCGAATGTAAATAAAAATTTAATTTTAATGTACTATAATATTGGTTTAAAGTTAGTTGAAAACAATAAATGGGGTTCATCTTTTATAGATACTTTGGCAAAAGATTTGAAGATTGAATTTCCTACAATAAAAGGGATGTCTGCAAGAAATTTAAGATATATGCAGAAATTTGCAACAGAGTTTGATAATGATGAATTTTTGCAACATGATGTTGCAAAATTACCTTGGTCATCTATAACAACTATAATGGATCGAGTAAAAGATAAAAATGTTAGGAAATGGTATATTAAAGAATCTGTTCAAAATGGTTGGACAAGGCCTGTAATAATATATCAAATTGCTAGTAAATTGTATGAAAGGCAGGCATTATTAGAAAATAAAATTACTAATTTTGATACAACATTAAAATCTCCTAATAATGAACAAGCAAAGGAATTATTAAAAGATCCATATATTTTTGATTTTATAACAACTAGTAATAATAAAGATTTAAAAGAATTAGATATTGAACAAGAATTAACAAGGAATATAACTAAATTGTTATTGGAATTGGGAAATGGTTTTGCATTTATAGGAAGGCAATATCATTTAGAGATAGATAATGAAGATTATTATATTGATTTACTATTCTATAACTTAAAAGTTAGATGTTACGTTGTAATTGAATTAAAAACAACTGAATTTAAGCCAGAGTATGCAGGTAAATTAAATTTCTATTTAAGTGCAGTTGATAAATATATTAAAACAGATAAAGATAATCCAACATTTGGAATATTACTCTGTAAAGATAAGAAAAGAGTTACAGCTGAATTAGCACTAAAGGACATCAATAAACCTATTGGAGTAAGTGAATATAAAATTTTAACAGAGATACCTGAATTTTTAGAAAATGCTTTACCTAGTATTGAAGATATTGAAAAAAGATTAGAAGTTGAATCAGGTTAAAGAAAAGTAGGTATTTGGAATTATGAAGAAGATATTAATAAGTGATTATGATGGAACATTTTATCAAAATGATATAGATATAAAGAAAAATATAGATAAAGTAAATGAATTTAGAACTTTAGGTAATCTTTTTGTACTTGCTACAGGAAGAAGTTATGTTGATCTTTTAGAACAAACTAATAAATATAAGATACCATATGATTATTTGATTTTAAATCATGGATCTTTATTATTATCTAAGGATTTAGAGATTATTAAAGTATTTACTTTAGATGAAGATTTAGTTGATAGCATTTTAGAAGATGTAAATAACAATAAATATATTTATGATATAGTTTTAATAGATATCTTTAATAAAGGAATAAATAATACTTTAAATATAGTTAAAATAATGTTAAAAATATATAATTATGATAAGGCTTTAGAAGTTAAAAATTATATAGATGAAAATTATATAAATATAAAAAGTTATCTTATTAGAGATGAAGATCATTATTTAGTAGAAGTAGTTTCAATTAAAGCTAGTAAATCGTTTATGATAGAGAAAATTGTTACTAAAGAAAAAATAGAAAAAAATAATATTTATACTATTGGTGATGGTATTAATGATATTGATATGATTAGAGATTATAATGGTTATAGAGTTAAAAAATCTTGTAGCAAATTATATTCTATCACTTCTAAAGTTGTTTTTTCTGTTAATGATTTAATTAGTAGAGTATCTAAATGATTTAGAACTATATATACAAGAAACATTTGATATGAGTGATGTAGCTCTATAGGAAGTAGAAGAGAATGAGATTAAAAACATTTATTATAAAATAGTCATATTTCCTTAAAAAATAAATTTATCTAAGTGTTAATAAGAAACGACAAATTACTCGCTTCTTTTTTTATATACTTAAAACGGTGGTAGGAATGAAAGTATATTTAGATCTAATATTCTTTATTAATTTCATGTTTGATTTACTCCTTTTAATGACAGTTAGTATAGAGTGTAAAGTCTTTTCTAAAAAAAGAAGATTAATAATATCTTCATTTCTAGGAAGTCTTAGTACCTTTCTTTTGTTCCTACCCTTAAATAATATTTCTTTATTTCTTTTTAAAGTAATAATAAGTATTATTATGATTTTAGTTGCTTTTAAAATAAATTCTAAAGAACTGTTTTTTACTCTTATAAAGAGTCTATATGGCAATAGTATTATTTTAGGAGGACTAATTTATTTTTTAAATAATCAGTTTAGTTATAAACAAAAAGGTTTTATCTTTATTCATGATGGAACTAGTATAAACTTAATAATTATTTTACTTAGTAGTCCTATAATCTTTTACTTATATCATAAAATGTTAAATAAAGAGAAAAAGAAAAGAGAACTATTGCATAAAGTATTTATCAAATGTAAAAAAGGAACATTTTCTACTTTAGGATTTCTAGATACAGGTAATAATATTAAAGATCCTTATAAGAAAAGAGGAGTTATTATTATTAATTCAAATAAAATAAATCTTAATTTAGAAGAATCTATATTAGTACCATTTAAAACAGTAGAAAAAACTGGTTTACTTAAATGTATAGAAATAGAGGAATTAATAATTGATGATAATTTAATTAAAAAGAGATATCTATTAGGCATTAGTCCTGAAAAAATAGAAATTAAAGGTGCTAGTTGTATTTTACCTAATATAATAGAGGAGGAATTAAAATGATTAGTTTACTTTACTTAGTAGCATTTTTACTTGATAAGTCTTATGAAATATTTTATGTAGGTAGTAGTGATATCTTACCGGAGCCATTATCTCGTGAAGATGAAGAAGCATATCTTGTTATGGCTCTTGATGGAGATATTCATGCAAGAGATGTTTTAATAGAACATAATTTAAGATTAGTTGTTTTTCTTGCTAAGAAGTATGAAAATACTAAAGTAGATTTAGAAGATTTAGTTAGTATAGGTACAATTGGTCTTATAAAGGGAATAAATACTTTTAAACCTGATAAAAATATTAAACTTGCAACATATGCATCAAGATGTATTGATAATGAGATTTTAATGTATTTAAGAAAGATTAAGAAATCTAAAACAGAAGTTAGTATTGATGCATCTTTAAGCTTTGATGCAGAAGGGAATGAACTACATCTTGAAGATATTTTAGGAACAGATGCTGATATAGTTACTAAAGGACTAGAAGAAAAGACTGATAAAAAATTAATGTTAGATGAAGTTATGAAATTAAACCCAAGAGATAGAGATATTATAATACTAAGATATGGACTTATGGGACATAATGAACTTACTCAAAAAGAAGTAGCAGAGCTTTTAGGTATAAGTCAATCTTATATATCAAGAATAGAGAAAAAGGTTATTAGGAGGTTAAAGAATATAGTTAAATATTCATAATATTATGAAAAGTGAAAAAGAAGAGTTAATGAAATTGAGATATTTATATAAATTAAAACAAAATAAAAACTTAGGACTTATTAATAATGATATTGACTTTAAGAATAAATATTTTAAAGATTTAGAAGAATTTATCAGAAAATATATAGGGATTAAATAGAAATATTTAATTCTTTTTAATATAATAGGAAACTTATACGAAAAAGTCGAAAAAATGTATTGACAAACATATTTTTTATAAGGTACACTTAAGTTACCGA
>CALVVC010000054.1 GCA_944363755.1 uncultured Bacilli bacterium | reverse complement strand
ACTTTAAAAGAAAATAGTGATCTTGCTAATAACATTATGAAAGAGCCTTATGTCTTTGATTTAATAGAATTAACTGAAGATTATAAGGAAAGAGAATTAGAAAATAAAATGCTAGAACGTTTAAAAAATGTTCTATTAGAATTAGGTAGTGGTTTTCGTTTGTTGGTAATCAATATAAAATTACTGTAGACGATGAAGATTTTTATATTGATTTGCTATTTTACCATATTAAACTTAAATGTTATGTGGCAGTAGAACTTAAAGTAGGAAAGTTTAAACCTGAATTTGGTAGTAAAATGGGATTTTATTTGACTGTTTTAGATGAACAAGTTAAAGATGATAATGATAATCCTTCTATTGGTATTATTTTGTGTTCTGGTAAAAATAATCAAATAGTAGATTATACTTTAAAATATATTAATAAACCATTAGGAGTTAGTGAATATAAAATATTTAATGAACTTCCTAATAATTTATTAAAAGATTTTCCAACAGAAGATGAATTAAATATTATTATGGATATAGATGAGGAGGGATAACTTATGCATAATACTCTTGCTTTATTTATAACTTTTCTTTTAGGATTTTTTATCATTATAGGAGTTATAATAGCATTCTTTTTAAAAAAACAAAAGAAAGTCTTAGACTTTATTTTTGCCTTTGCTTTTTCTATTCTTACAATGTTAATATTAACAGATTTATTAGGTCATACTATTGAACATTTAGGTATTAAACATATTTATCTATTTATTCTTTTCACTTGTCTTGGACTTTTAATCTTTAAAATAATAGATGATTTTATTCCTGAACATGATGATAGTAAAATGACTAAGAAAGAAGAACATAAAAATATTGTTCATATTGGTGTTCTTGCAACTATTGCCTTAATTATTCATAACTTTGTAGAAGGTATGGCAATTTACTTAACTGCTACTAATGATATTAATTTAGGAATAATGATGGCTTTAGGAGTAGGCCTTCATAATATCCCTTTAGGAATAATTATTACCACGACTTTAAATAATGGTGAAAAATTAGGTAAATATCTCTTTTGTATAATATCTTTATTTATATCAAGTTTTATAGGAGGTTTATTACTTTATCTATTAAACATAAGTGCTGTTAGTGATATAGTAATAGGTTCCCTTCTTGCTCTTACTATAGGTATGCTTTTATATATTATCATTTTTGAATTATATCCTAAAGTTAAGAAAACTTCTAATAAGAAGATTACAATTATTGGTTTAGGCTGTGGTATTTTAATTGCTTTACTTGCAATGTATATAGGTTAGGAGTAGTGTATGTTAGATAATTTTTTAAATTTATTTTTACAATTTATAATTTATTCCTTCTTTGGATACTTAATTGAAGTAACTAGTTGTTCTATTAGAAATAGGAAATTAACCTTAAACAGAGGCTTCTTTTTAGGACCATATTTACCTATCTTTGGTTTTTCTTGTATGTTAATGGGCTTTGTTATTTTAAGATATAAAAGTGATTTACTTATAGTTTTTGTTATGAGTGCTTTTATTTCTTCTACTATAGAATATATAACAAGTTATGGTTTAGAGAAAATATTTAAAGCTAGATGGTGGGACTATACTAATCATAAATTTAATTTAGATGGTCGAATTTGTTTATTTAATTCTCTTCTTTTTGGAATAGGTGGTATCGCTTTTTGTTATATAATTAATCCAGTTACAACTTTTATAATAGAAATAATGCCTCTATTTCTTTTTAGAATTGTTTCAATAGTTTTATTAGTTTTATTTTTAGTTGATGTAATTATAACTATTACAACTTTATACCAAGTAAAAATATCTTCTATAAAATTTAAAAGTCGTGATGTTACCGCTGAAATTACAAAAATAATTAGAGAAGAACTTACTAAAAAACGAGATATTAAGACTAATTTCTTTGTTAGACATATGTTAAATGCCTTTCCACTGATTAATACTAATGATTATAATAGTCCACTTAGTAGATTAAAAAGATATAGTTCAAAAGGAATAAAAAAGAAGTAAAAAATATCAATATATAGATAGAAGGGATATGTATGGAAATAAAAAAAGATATTAATAAATATATATTTAGAGGTTATGATATTAGGGGAGTTGTTCCTACTGATATAGATACAAACACTGCTTATACTATAGGACTTGGTTTTGGTAGTAAATTAAGAGATTTAAAAAAAGATGCTTGCGTTGTTGGTCATGATAATAGATTATCTTCAGAAGATTTACATCAAGCTTTAACGAAAGGCCTTATTGATGCAGGAGTTAATGTTTATGACTTAGGATTATGTACAACACCAATGTATTATTTTGGTTGTATTTTCCTTAAAATAGATTCAGGTATTATGATAACAGCAAGTCATAATCCTAAAGATGAAAATGGATTTAAGTTTGCTTTTAAAGACTATGAAAATGCTAAAGGTAAAGAAATAGAAGACTTTTATGATTACATCATTAAAGGTAATTTTCATAGTGGTAAAGGCTCTATTACTAAAAAGAATGTAAAAGAAGACTATATAAAAGCTTTAATAGATAATTTATCATTTGGTAAAAGAAAAGTAAAAGTAGTATTAGATCCAGGTAATGGTACAACATCAATTCTTTTAGATGATGTTTTTAAAAGAATTGATGTAGATTATACTATTATTAATGGAGAAAGTGATGGAAGTTTTCCTAATCATCATCCAGATCCATCTATAGAAAGTAATCTAGAAGAATTAAAAAGATGTGTAAAAGAAACAAAAGCAGATGTTGGCCTTGCTTTTGATGGAGATGGTGATAGAGTAGGAGTAATATCAGGTAATGGTAATTTTATACCAATAGATTACTATATGATTATAATTATTAGAAATATTATTAATAAAGTAAGTAATAAAACTTTTCTTTATGATGTTAAATGTAGTAAAAGCCTAGAAGATGAAATAATAAGACTAGGAGGAACACCTTACTGTTATAGAACAGGTAACTCTTATACTAAATCAAAAGTTAAAGAGTTAAATCTTGCTTTTGGTGGAGAATTATCAGGACATATTTACTTTAGAGATAAATTCTTAGGATTTGATAGTGGTATATATGCAGGGCTTAGATTACTTGAAATACTATCTAATACTAATAAGAGTGTAGATGAGTTACTAGAAGGTATTAATAGATATTATGCAACACCTGAGATGAAATATAAAACTCGCGATGAGATAAAATTTGCAATAGTAAAAAAAATAGAAGATTATTGTAAAGAAAAAGGTTATACTTATAATAATATAGATGGCATTAGAGTAACATTTCCTGATGGTTGGGCAAGCCTTAGAGCTTCTAATACAGGTCCTAATTTAACAGCAAGGTTTGAAGCCTCTGATAAAAAAAGACTTGAAGAAATAAAAACAGAGTTTGAAAGTTTAATAACTAAATATAATATATAAACATATCTTATAATAGGAAGGATGACTTAATATGAGAATAGTTATAACTGCAGGTGGAACAGGAGGACATATATTTCCAGCTTTAGCATTGATATCTAAACTTAAAGAAAAAGATAAAAATATAAAGATACTTTACATTGGAACAACTGATAGAATGGAGAAAGATATTATTCCTAAGCAAGGAATACCTTATGTAGGAATAGAAATGAAAGGCCTTAATAGAAAAAATATTTTCAAGAATATAAAAATTATGAAAACATATTTTAAAGCTTGTAAAACTGCTAAAGCAGAATTAATTAAATTTAAACCAGATATAGTTATAGGGTTTGGTGGTTATATAGAAGCACCTGTTATATATGAAGCATCTAAACTAAAGATAAAAACTATTATCCATGAACAAAATTCTATTCCTGGTATTTCTAATAAATTTCTATCAAGATATGTAAATAAAGTATTAGTATCATTTAAGGAAAGTATTAAATTCTTTCCAAAAGATAAAACTATATATACAGGTAATCCACGTAGTGAAATGATAAAAGATATTGAAAAGATTAGTAAAACAACCTTAGGCTTTAAAAAAGATAAAGCTCTTGTTATAATAGTTATGGGGTCACTTGGTTCTTTAACAATGACTAAGAAATTAAAAGAAACTCTACCTTTATTTAAAGATAAAAAATATCAAGTATTACTTATAACTGGTAAAAACTATTATGATTATTATAAAGATATAAAACTAAGTAGTAATGTAAAAATAGTACCTTTTTATGATAATTTAATAGGACTAATGAAAGATACTACTTTACTTGTAACTAGAAGTGGAGCTTCTACTATTGCAGAGATTACTAGTATTGGATTACCTGCTATTATGGTACCTAGTCCTTATGTTACTAATAATCATCAATATGTAAATGCTAAGAGTCTAGAGGATAGTGGAGCTTGTCTAATATTAGAAGAGAAAGATTTTACTAAAGATAGTTTAGTTAAATTAGTAGATGAAACTATTAAAGATAAAGAAAAATTAAAATCTATGAATAAGGCTTTATTAAATAGAGGAGTTTTAAACAGTGCTTCTAAAATATATGAAGAAATTGTAAAATTAGTTAGGGATGAATAAGATGAAGGAATTTTTATTAGAAGTTGAATCTAATGATATAGGTAAGATTCAAAAAGATGTATTTGCTAGTAAACTAACTACATATAAAGTAGGAGGATTAGTAAGAGCTTTAATATATCCTAAAAATATAGATAAGTTAGTATTACTATGTAAACTTATTAAGAAGTATAATATTAAGTATAAAGTACTAGGTAATGGAAGTAATCTATTATTTAGTGATAAGACTTATGAAGGAGTTTTAATTAAGCTAGATGAGTTTAATAAAATAGAGTTCTTTGGTACTAAAGTAATCTGTGGAGCGGGAGCTAGTTTAATGAAAGTAGCAAGAGAATCTATTAAAAAAGGTCTTGCTGGCTTAGATTTCGCTTGTGGTATACCAGGTACTATTGGAGGAGCAGTATATATGAATGCTGGTGCTTATAAAAGTGATATGGGTTATATTACAAGAAGAGTTAAGGTTTTAACAGATGATTTAAAGATTATAACTTTAACAAATGAAGAGATGGATTTTCATTATCGTAGTAGTTTCTTACAAACTCACTCTAATTATATATGTTTAGAAGCAACTTTAAGTTTAACTAAAGGAGATAAAAATGTTTTAGAGGAAGTTGTAAAAGATAGAAAGATGCGAAGAATTAAATCACAACCTCTAACTTATCCTAGTGCAGGTAGTGTTTTTAGAAATCCTCCTAATGCAGATCCATCTGGTAAATTAATAGAAGATTTAGGACTTAAAGGACTTACTAAAGGTGGAGCGGAAGTTAGTGAGATTCATGCTAATTTTATAATTAATAAGAATAATGCAAGTGCAAAAGATATTCATGATTTAATTATTTTTGTAAAAGATGCTGTTAAGGAACATTATGGAATAGATTTAAGAGTAGAACAAGAATTTGTAAATTGGGAGTAGTGTGATATGACAAAAGTAATCAAGAAAAAAAAATTAAGACTATTACCGTTTTTAATATTTATTATAGTAATCTCTATGATAGTTTTTGGCTGTTTATTTGTTCTTGATACTAAAGTTAAAAATATTATAATTTCTGGTAATGAAATATTAAGTGATGATGATATTATAGAATTAGCAGGACTTACTAACTATCCTAGTTTCTATAAGACTTTAAACTTAACTATGAAAAATAATATAAAAGAAAATCCTCTTATTAAGAGTGTTAATATAAATAGAAGGTTTTATCATATAATAGAAATAAATATAAAAGAATATCAAATCTTATATAAAAAAGAAGATACCGGCAAGTATCTTTTAGAGAATAAAGATGAAATAACCCTTGATAAAGAGACTCCTTATACAATACCTAGATTAATTAATGAAATTCCTAAGAAGATATTAAATAGATTTATTAAATATTATAAAAGAGTAGATTTAAGTATAAGAGAGAAAATTAGTGAAATAAAGTATGACCCTAATGAGTTTGATAAAGAGAGATTCTTACTTTATATGGATGATGGTAATAGTGTTTATATAACTATTACTAAGTTTGAAAGATTAAACTATTATAATGAAGTATTACCTCAATTAGATGGTAAGAAGGGTTATTTATATTTAGATTCAGGTAATCATTTTAAGATTATGCAATAAATAAAGAAGCACTTAGGCTTCTTTATTTAGTTCTTCTAGTTCTTCAATATTTAAACCAGTATTCTTAGATATTACTTCTATAGGTATACCATCTTTAAGAAAGTTTTTAGCAATTTTTATTTTCTCTTTCTTAGCCCCCCTCTTCAAGTCCTTCAATCTTTCCGTCATCATAGCCCCAACTACGAGCAGTATTAATCATTTTTTTCTGCATTACTTCATTGTCATAGATTAACCCAAACTTATCATCAAGCCATAAATTTTCTGATTTGCTCATAATAAAATAGCCTCCTTACAGTTATTAATTGTCTAATCATTATCTTCTAATAAGTTATTTAAATCTTCTATACTTAGTCCAGTAACCTTTATTATATCTTCTTTAGGTGTGCCTATATTAAGAAGTTTTTTAGCAATTTCTATTTCTTTTGCCTTAGCACCTTCTTCAAGACCTTCAGCTTTTCCTTCAGCTTTCCCAGCTTCCTTACCATCATCATATCCCCAACTACGAGCGGTATTAATCATTTTTTTCTGCATCACTTCATTATCATAGGCTAATCCAAACTTATCATCAAGTCCTAGTCTTTCTAATTCATCCACTATTTTCAATGCCTCCTTATCATCTCCTGCTATTTC
>CALVVC010000053.1 GCA_944363755.1 uncultured Bacilli bacterium | reverse complement strand
AAATGGTATTAAAACAGAATTTACCACTATAAGAGGTGCATATATGTTTTAGATCTATGTCATTTTAAATGGTATTAAAACGATGTTAAAATGATTGTTGTTTTAAAATTAGTTTTAGATCTATGTCATTTTAAATGGTATTAAAACTTATATCAATTGGTATTATATAGACGATATGTTTTAGATCTATGTCATTTTAAATGGTATTAAAACCCTATAATAAATTACAAGTCCCAAACAGAAGTTTTATTACTAGGATTCTTTGTAAGAAGAAAAAAAGAATTTTAAAATATAAAGAAAAGATGTTTATAAACTAATGTTTTTAAACATCTTTTTTGTTACATTTTTTCTTGACGAATAGAATTACATATGATACATTTTAATAGAAGCATCTAATATATTTTATGGGCGATATTATTATTGATAAGGAGAAGTTATGAATAAGAATAATGACAATAGGAAAGATAATTTAATCTTTGCTTTAACAATTATCGCTCTTTTATTAACGATAAGTTTATTTATTGTTAAATAGAAGTGTCTAATTATTATTAGATGCTTTTTTTCTTTTAGATGCTATGCTATAATATATTGGCATGTAAGGAAGTGGTAGTATGCTTGATGAATTATTAAAATATGTTAAACAAAGTGATTTAGATAAAGGCTTAGAGTATGAAAGTAGTAAAGTTAGATATGTTGGTAGTAATAATGATTTAAATATAAGTACTCATAACTTTATAGTTTCAAGTGAACATAACTTAAAGTCTTATATTGTTTCGATAGATGAAGATGATACTGATAAGGAAATTGTTGGCATTAGTTGTACTTGCCCTCAGTTTGTTTTAACAGATTCATGTAAACATGTCGCTGCTGTCCTAACTAAATATCAAGGAGAATATTTCTTAACAGATGAGAGACTTCAAAATGAAAAGATGTCTTTAGAATTATTAAGACAAATAAAAAACATTACTGATGATAATAAAGGTATTATAAAAAAAGAAGCTAGAGTTATCCCTTATTTAAAGTATGAAAAGCATTATAATTATTATAGTTACTATTATAGTAATGAAAATGCTTATTATTATGAATTAAGATTTAAAGTAGGTTCTAATAAACTTTATATGCTAGGGAATAAAGCGAATAGTTTAATAGATAAATATCATAATGGGGGAAAAGTTAATTTTGGTAAAGAATTTATTTATAATAATAAAGAATACTATTTTGATACGATAAGTAAAAAATTACTAGACTTTATTGAACTATCTTATTCTAGAACTTATAGATGTGATTCTTATATACTACCTAGTAAGAAAAACTTAGATGAGTTATTTTCTATAGTAGATTCTATTTATGTAGAGGCACCCTCTATAAATAAAGAATTACCTTTAATAAAAGGCCTTCCTTTTAACTTTAAAATATCTAAAGAAAGTGATATACATACACTTGATATTAATTATGATTTAACTAATCTTTACTCATTAACTAGTGATTATACTTACTTAGTAGATAAAAATGGCATATATAAACTTAATGAAGTAGAAAGACTACTTGCTATGAATGCTTTAGAAGAAGGGGTTAATACTTTTAGTTTTTCTAATAAGTTATTTAAAGAATTTAAAGATTATTTAATACCTAATATAAAAGATAAAGTAGAACTAGATGAGTCTGTAGATGATTTAGTTATAGTTAAGACGCCATCAGTTAAATTATATTTTGACTTTTTAGAACAATATTTAGAAGCTAAAATACTTTTTATGTATGGAAGTAGTGAAGTTAATTACTTAGATAAGGAAGATAGTAGTTTAGTTAGAGATAAAGACTATGAAAGAAGTGTCTTCTTAGAACTTACTAAATATGGGTTTGATAAACTCTTAAGACTTTATGATATAGATGAAGTAGGAGATTTTATTGAAAATGGTTTAGATGAACTTGCTAAAGACTATGAAGTATTTACTAGTGAAAAGTTTAAAAATACTAACTTAATTAAAAAAGTAACAGGAACAACTAGTTTTAGTATAGGAAGTGACAATATCTTAAACTATGAATTTAAACTTGATAATGTTAGTTCTAGTGAATTAGATGATATTTTCTTAAATCTTAAAAATAAAAAGAAGTACTATCGTCTTAAAAGTGGAGATATCCTAGATTTAATGGATCCATCTATTAAAGAGTTAGAGGAATTAAAAGAGGATTTGGAACTAGATGATGAAAAAGGAGAAATACCTAAGTTTAGAGCCTTATATCTTGATAGTTTAAAAAATAAAAATAGATTTATTAAAACTAATAGTTTATTTGATTCATTTGTTAAGACTTTTAAAGAGTATAAAAATGCTCCTGTAGAATTTACCAAAGAAGAAGATAAACCGCTTAGACCTTATCAAAAAGATGGAGTTAAATGGCTATATAATCTTTATAAATGTGGTCTTGGTGGTATTCTTGCTGATGAGATGGGTCTTGGTAAGAGTTTACAAACAATAATCTTTATTAAAAGAGTTTTAGAAGAAGATAGTAATGCTAAAATATTAATAGTTTGTCCTACCGCTTTAGTTTATAACTGGGATAATGAATTTACTAAGTTTAGTAATGATATTAAAAGAAATATTTTTGTAGGTAATAGAAGTGAAAGACAAGCCAAGTTAAAGGTATATAATGGTAATGTTTATATTACAAGTTATGGTTTAGTTAGAGAAGATTTAGATATTTATAAAGATATGAGCTTCAAAGTTATGGTTATAGATGAAGCCCAAAATATTAAAAATCCTATTGCTATGTTAACTAAGGCTGTTAAGAGTATTAATAGTGAAGTTAAACTTGCCTTAACAGGAACTCCTATTGAAAACTCTATATTAGAGTTATGGAGTATCTTTGATTATATTATGCCAGGTTTTCTTGCTAATAAGTCTAAATTTAGTGAGAAATATAAAATAGGAGAAGACTTTGATGATAATACTAATATGACTTTAAGTAAACTTAGAAAAGAAGTTAAACCATTTATATTAAGACGTAAGAAAAATGAAGTGCTTAAAGATTTACCTGATAAGATAGAAAATAATATTTATATAGATTTAAGTTTAGAAGAAAAGAAAATCTATGCTGCTTTAGTTAAAGAAACTAAAGATGAGATGGAGGAGTTAGTTAAAGGTGGTTTTGCTAAGAATAAAATGCAAATACTTACATTATTAACTAGACTTAGACAAGTATGTATTGATCCTAAAATAATCTTTGATAACTTTAAGAAGACATCATCTAAAGTAGAACACTTAACAGATGTTGTTAAAGAAGCCGTATCTAATGGACATAAAATACTTTTATTTACAAGCTTTAGAACAGCTTTAAATATTGTTAAAGATAACTTTAATAAAGAAGGTATTACTACTTATGTTATAGATGGTTCCATTAGTAGTAAAAAACGTCAAGAGTTAGTAGATAGTTTTAATAAAGATGATACTAATGTCTTCTTAATTATGTTAAAAAGTGGAGGGACTGGACTTAACTTAACTAGTGCTGATATAGTAATACATCTTGATTTATGGTGGAATCCTCAAGCTGAGAATCAAGCGACTGATAGAGCTCATCGTATAGGACAAAAAAATACGGTTGAAGTTATTAAATTAATTACTAAGGGAACTATTGAAGAAAAGATATTAAAACTCCAAGAAAAGAAGAAAATACTTAGTGATAAATTAATAGAAAATGATGGTGATGAGTATAAAAGTTTTCAAAATTTATCTGTTGATGATATTAGAGATTTACTTAAATTTAATAATGAATAGGAAGGATAGTTATGATAAGAGTATGTTTTGTTTGCCATGGTAATATTTGTAGAAGTACAATGGCTGAGTTTGTTTTTAAAGATTTAGTTAAAAAGGAAGGATTAGATAAAGAGTTCATAATAGAATCACGTGGTGTTGTCGCTGATGTAGGTGATGATATTCATCCATCTACTAAGGCTATGTTAGATAAAAATAACATTCCATACACTAAACATTATGCGAAACAATTAGAAAAGTCTGATTTAGAAAAATTTGATTACTTTATTGGAATGGATAATAGTAATATTAAACTTATGAAAAAAATACTTGGTAATACTGATAAAATATATAAATTATTAGACTTTACTAAAGATAATAAAGAAATTGATGATCCATGGTTTACCCATAATTTTAATATTACTTATGATGATATATCTAAAGGATGTAGAGCTTTGTTAAAATATATAAGATGTAAAGATAAGTAAAATTTACATCTTTTTTAAATTTTAATTTAAAACTGTGCTAAACTTAAACTAGAGGTGATAATAAGATGCGTGCAGTTGCATTGAAAGGAAAAAAAGAATTTGAAATAAAGGAAATAGAAGAACCAGTTATTGATAATACAAATGTAGTTGTTAAAGTATTAAAAGCTGGTATTTGTGGTTCTGATTTACATTATTTTGAGATGGGTGAACCTGTTGGTTTAGTTATGGGTCATGAGTTTTGTGGAGAAGTAATTGACCCAGGTAATCGTGATGATTTAAAAGTAGGAGATAGAGTTACGGCTCTACCTATTTCTCCATGTGGAGTTTGTCCTGCTTGTTTAAGTGGTAATCCTCAGTACTGTAAGAGTACTTGGACTCATGCTGTTGGTCTTTCTTTAGATAATCCTGGGGCTTTGACAGAAAAAATTAAAGTTAGAAGTGATATGGTTTTAAAAGTTCCAGATAATGTTAGTGATGATGAGGCTGCTATGGTTGAGCCTACAGCAGTAGCTTTACATGGAATCCATCTTGCTGATGTTAAAGTAGGTTCTAAAGTCTTAGTAATAGGTGGTGGTATTATTGGACTAATGAGTGCAATGTTTGCTAAGATGGAAGGAGCTAGTTTTGTAGCAGTTAGTGAAACTAATCGTAATAGAGGAGAGAAAGCTATAAGTTTAGGTGTTGCTGATAAGTATTATGATGCTACTAGTGAAGATATGATTAACGAAGTAATTACTGATACTAATGGTGGTTTTGATATAATAATAGAGTGTTGTGGTAATTCTAGTGCTGTTACATCTTCTTTAGTTACAGTAAAACCAGGTGGAGTAGTTGTATTAGTTGGTGTTGCAACTGGACCTATTAGTATTCCAACTGTAGTTGCTGTTATGAATGAATTAACTGTTAAGGGTGCTATTGCTTATACTAAAGAAGAATTTGCAACTTGTCTTGATTTAATTAGCCATAAACAAATAGAAGTTATGCAGTTTGTTAGTGATATAGTAGGTTATGATGAAGTAGAAAATGCTTACAAAAGATTAACGAGTGGAAGCGATGGAGCAGTTAAGATTTTAGTTGATCCTAAAAAATAATTAGTAAATTTATATTACTAATTTTTTTTAAATATTTTTAGCACTCATTCTTGACAATTGCTAACTCTAGTGTTATTCTACTTTATGTAAATAAGAAAGGAAAGTGTTTATTTTGAAGAAAAAACAATTTAAAGCTGAATCTAAAAAGCTATTAGATTTAATGATTAATTCTATTTATACTAACAAGGAGATATTTTTACGTGAGTTAATATCTAATGCAAGTGATGCTATTGATAAACTTTATTATGAGTCACTTACTAATAAAAATATAAAAGTTAAGAAAAAAGACTTAGAGATTAGACTTATACCTGATAAAGATAATAGAACTTTAACTATTATTGATAATGGTATTGGTATGAGTGAAGTTGAACTTGAAAATAACTTAGGTACTATCGCTAAGAGTGGTTCAGAGTTATTTAAAGAAAAAATGTCTGATGATAAAACAACCGCTATTATTGGTCAGTTTGGTGTAGGTTTTTATTCTAGTTTCATGGTAAGTGATGAAGTAGAAGTTATTAGTAAAGCCTATAACAGTGATAAAGCTTATAAATGGACATCTAGTGGTGCTGATGGATATTCTATTGAAGAGTGTGACTATGAAAAATGTGGTACTAAAGTTATCCTTCATCTAAAAGAGAATAATGAAGATAATAATTATGATGAATATTTAGAAGATTATGCTCTTGAAAGATTAGTTAAGAAGTATTCTGATTATATTTCTTATCCGATTAAGATGGAAGTAGAGATTACTACTAAAAAAGATGATAAAGAAGAAAGAAAAATAGAAGATAAAACTCTAAACAGTATGATTCCTATTTGGAAGAAAAGTAAGAGTAGTGTAAAAGATGAAGATTATAATTCATTTTATACAGATAAATTCTATGATTATGAAGCACCACTAAAAGTAATACGTAGTGAAGTAGAGGGAAGATGTTCATATACAACACTTTTATTTATACCAAGCCATGCCCCATATAATTATTATTCAAAAGACTATGAGAAAGGACTAGAGCTTTATTCTAAAGGTGTTCTAATCATGGATAAATGTTCTGACCTTTTACCTGATTACTTTAGCTTCGTTAAAGGTATTGTTGATAGTGAAGATATATCTTTAAATATATCAAGAGAAACACTACAAGATAATTATCAAATTAAGTCTATCGCTAAGAGTCTTGAATCTAAGATTAAGAAAGAGTTAGAGAAAATGCTTAAAAACGATAGAGAAAATTATGAGAAGTTCTTTAAAGACTTTGGAATGCAACTTAAAGTAGGTATTTATGAGTCTTATGGAATGGCTAAAGAAACATTACAGGACTTATTGCTTTTCTATTCATCTAAAGAAAAGAAAATGGTTACACTTGATGAATATGTTTCTAATATGAATGAAGATGATAAGACAATTTATTATGCTTGTGGTGAAACTGTTGATAAAATAGATTTATTACCTCAAGTTGAAAGTGCTAAAGAAAAGGAAATAGATATCTTATATTTAACTGATTACTTAGATGAATTTGTCTTTAAAGTAATGATGAACTATAAAGAGAAAAACTTTGTTAATGTAGCAAGTAGTGAAGCGAATCTTGAAAGTGACGAAGAAAAGGATGAATTAAAGAAAGTTAATGAAGAATA
>CALVVC010000052.1 GCA_944363755.1 uncultured Bacilli bacterium | reverse complement strand
TAAAAACTAATATTGTAATTCAGCGATTAGATAGTCGTGATTATTTTATTTAAACTACCTAGAGTATTGTAGAAACTATACACATTATATAATCAATATCTTTTCTAATAGATAAAAGTTTTATAGGTTTATCATACCATTTTGACATACAACTTCACTCCTTACTTAACTACCATTATACTATATAATTAATTAAATACAAACAAAAAGGCGACGGACATAAGTCCGTCTTCAGGGGGTTCGGTTGAATATAAATCCACACTTAGATAGTGGATTATATCACCATGATAAGCAAATCACTTATCATGTACATTAATCATATCTAAAAATTACCAACTTGTCAATTTGATTTTAAAAATTTTAGAAAAATTTTACAACTAGCTATGTATAATTGTTCCAATAAGTCTTAATTTATTAGCATCAGTCTCCTTATCTAATAAGTATTCTAGTGAGTCTTCTCTTGCTTGTAACAATATTTTATAATCAGCTTTTAAATCTGCTATCTTAAAGGTCATATCACCACTTTGTTTAGTACCAAATAAATCTCCATGTCCTCTAAGTTTAAAATCTTCTTCACTAATTTCAAACCCATCATTAGTATTTTCCATAATCTCAAGTCTTTTCGTATCATTATCACTAATTAAGATACAACTAGATTGCAATTCACTTCTACCTACTCTTCCTCTTAACTGATGAAGTGTAGAAAGACCAAATCTTTCCGCATTAAATATTACCATCATCGTTGCATTAGGAACATCTACTCCTACTTCAATAACTGTAGTACTAATTAGTATCTGCACTTTATTTTGTAAAAACTCATTCATGATTAACTCTTTAGCAGCACTAGCCATTTTACCATGAACTAAATCTATTTTATATTTACTACCAAAAGCAAGAGTCATCTTTTCTTTTAAATCATTTACATTAGTTAAATCACTGTTTTCACTCTCTTCAATTAAAGGAGCGATAACATATATTTGATGTCCTTGTTTTAATTCTTCATACATCATTTCTAAAACATCTTTAATCTCTTTATTAGTCTTAACAACCGTCTTAATCTTTTTTCTTCCTTTAGGTCTTGTCTTAATAGTAGAAACATCCATATCCCCATAAATAGTTAAAGCATAAGTTCTAGGAATTGGTGTTGCACTCATATAAAGAGTATCAGGCTTTTGTCCTTTATTTTGTAAATTAGCTCGCTGATTAACTCCAAAACGATGCTGTTCATCTGTTATAACTAAACCAAGATTATGATAAGTAACATCATCTTGAATCAAAGCATGGGTACCCACAATAATATCTATATCACCATTTTTTAATTCTTCATAAATTAAGTCTTTCTCTTTTTTAGAAGTTGAGCCTGTAAGTAAAGCCATATTCAAATTATAATCTTTAAAAATATCTTTTAAATTACTAAAGTGTTGGGTAGCAAGTATTTCAGTTGGAGCCATTAAAGCACTTTGATAACCACTTAAATAGTTTGCATACATGGCTATAAAAGAAACTATAGTCTTACCACTACCAACATCACCTTGTAGTAATCTATTCATTCTACTTTTACTTTCTAAATCTTTAATAATTGTATTAACAGCCGTATTTTGATCTTTAGTAAGTTCATATGGTAATTTACTAATAAAATCTTCTACTTTAGTTTTATCAATACTTCTTGCAATTCCACTATTAGATTTCTTATTCTCTTCTTTTAAGTAATTAATCTTAAACATAAACTCAAATAACTCTTCATATTTAAGTCTTATCATCGCTTCTTTTAACTTCTCTTTACTAGGTGGATTATGTACGATATTTAAAGCCATTCTCTTATTAGAAAAGTTATATTTCTCCTGATACTTTAAAGGTATACTATCATGTATCTCCTTACTTTGACTAAGTAAGGCCATATTAATATATAAAGCCATATTTTTATTAGTTAATCCACTAGTTAAATGATAAACTGGTTCTATCTTTACTTTATTAGATAAAGATTCCATTTTTATCTCTGATGCTGTTATGACATTTTTAGGTTTATCAAATTTACCTATAACAGTAACAGTAGTACCAACCGTAAGTTGACTTTTTAAAAAAGCTCTATTAAATATTGATACTCCAACAACTCCACTAGCAGTTACAAGTCTAAAATTCATCTTATTAAGTCCCGCTTTAAATCTAACTAATATGGGACTGCTTTCTATTTTTCCATCTATAATTATATGATCTCCATCATTTGTCTCAGCCAAATTTCCTCTAACTAAAAATTCATATCTAAAAGGATAATGACAAACTAAATCATCTACTGTATTTATCCCTATTTTAGAAAGAAGTGTTAATGCTCTAGGTCCTACACCTTTTATATCTTTTAACATTTAAACACCACCTCTTTTTCTGTCTCATATTATAGCATATTTTTTAGAATTTTAAAAGAAAATAAATCATAAAATTTTAATAAAGGGAGGAAGTTATGAAAATAATTGCTAATGGTGGTGCTTCTACTAAAAATGTTGCTAGTAATACGTTAGATGCCATTTATTTAGGACTTAATACAAGCTATATTGATGGTTTTAAATTTAAACTTTATTTAACTAAAGATAAGGAAATTATTACCTTAAGTGAGACAATTGTAAATCTTTTTACAAAAGGAATTAATGAAATAGATGATTATACTTTAAAAGACTTTTTATATTTTAACGTAGGTAGTAGTGTCCAAAAACAACAGATAGTTACATTAAGACAAATTCTTTATGTTTTTCAAAATAGAGGTAAATATTTAATACTTGAACTTGCTGATCAAAAAGAAAATAATGCTCTATTTACTGATTTAGTTTTAAATATGGTAAGAAGTTATTCAAATAATATTAATATTTACTTAGAAAGTGAAAATAAAGAAATAGTAGAATATTTAAAATCTACAGATAATTCTTATCCTATCGGTATTAGAGTAACAGAACAAAGTACTAATAACTGGTATATAGATGTTGATTTTTATGATATTAATACTACTCTTTTAGATAACTTTAATATAAGAGATAAAGTTAAAGAAAATAAACTTATCATGATAGATGAAGTTAATAAAATGGAAGTCTTTGATTTAATATATAATGAATATAAAGATATCTTTAATTATATTTATATTATTACAAACCAAATTGCTAATATTAATAATAATGAACAAATACAAAATAGAAGGTAAAATTATCTTCTATTTTTATTAGCAATTTTTCTAACTTTTATTTTTGCTAATGTTTCCTTATAATTATCTTTTACACTATTAGGTTTCTCTTCTATTTGCTCTATAATTTTTAAATATCTAGAGGCTTTACCATAAAAAGAATTTTCTACTAAACAAACAGAAGCATATAACATTATATTAGCTCTATCTTCATCATTTAAGTTAAGCTCTAAAATGTATTTATCAAGTTCATTTAATCTAGTTGGAGATAATGATGAAATTATATCTTTAATATCTTTTAACTTCTTTTCGTATAATTCAATTTTCTCATTACTTAATTTATTTTTCGCACTATTTCTTTTTTCAAAATTCTTCATATACTTTCTCCTTTATCATAAGTATAATTCCAAATCAAAAAATAGTAAATTTTTTTTCAAAAAAGTGTTGACAAAGTAAGAACAAATGATTATTATAAAAAGCACCAATTCGGAAATTAGGCGAATTGGTCGCTAGTATCACACTAGCCAACCCCTTTTTATTCTTTTTTAAGAGACTGCCCTTCAGGGGGTGCAGTCTCTATTTTTATTTTACGCATGACAATAGTCAAGGCAATATTTTATCTCCTTCATATTTTAATAATGAAAGGAGTAAAATAAATATGAATCAAAATGATTATGATAGACTACGCGACAAAGGCGAAGACTGTAAAGATAATTGTCTTTGTGAAGTTGTTAGATGTCTAGTTAATGATTGTAATTGTACTGGACCTACTGGTCCCAAAGGTGCGACTGGACCTACAGGAGCTACTGGTATGATGGGCCCTCAAGGTTATCCAGGTCCAACAGGCCCAACAGGAGCAACAGGAGCATCTGGTATGCAAGGTCCAACGGGTCCTACAGGTGCAACAGGAGCAACCGGAGCAACTGGTGCTACAGGTCCAGCAGGTGGCTCATTCAATGCTGCAGCCATGGTTCATGATGAAACAAATAGTATTGTACCAATTAATGAAGCTATTAAACCTAGTATTACTAACCTTTCTAATGGTATTACTTATGATCCAACAACTGGTGAATTTACAGTACCACAAACTGGACAATATCTAATTAACTGGTGGTTTAATGTTAGAAGTAAAAATCAAAATGAAGAATGTAATCCAATCGCTTTAGGAATAGAACTACATCAAACTACACCGGGATTTAACTTAATCGCTCACTCTTCTACTCATAACAGACTTAGTGGCTGTGATACAGGTACAATTAGCGGTAATGCTCTATTCGCTGCTAATGCCAATGATAAATTTAGATTTGTTAACACTTCTAATACAGACTTCCAATTAGTACCAAATGACCGCTACTCTGCATCATTCTCAGTTACAAGAATCAACTAACAAAAAGGCTCACAGAAACTTGTGAGCTTTTTATTTAACATTACCAAATCTTCTATCACGTTTTCTATAATTATCTAGTGACTCTTCTAAACATTTACTATCAAAGTCTGGAAAATAGGTATCTGGAAAATCGTATTCTGCATAACTTGACTGATAAATCATAAAATTACTAATTCTCTTTTCCCCACTTGTTCTAATAACAAAATCAAGTGGTGGTAAATCTTGATAAAGATTTTTACTTACGACTTCTTTAGTAATATCTTCTATCTTTAAGTTACCTTCTAATACTTGTTTAGCAATTTTTTTAGTCATATCAACTATCTCATAATCACCACCATAGTTAAGACAAATATTTAAAATGCCTCTTGTATTATACTTAGTATCTTCCATTGTCTTATCCATAGCCTCAAGTACATTCTTAGGAAGATTCTCACGTCTTCCTGAAAACACTACTTTAACATTATTTTTCTTGATAGACTCTAACTTACTATTAAATAATGTTACAAATAGTTTCATTAAGTAATCTACTTCATTTTTATCTCTTTTAAAATTCTCAGTAGAAAAGGCATATAAAGAGACAACTTTAATAGAAGTATTTTTATAAATATAATCAAGAAGCTTAATAAGGTTATCTGCACCAGCTTTATGGCCTAAACTTCTATTTAGTCCTTTTTCTTTTGCCCATCTACCATTACCATCCATAATAATTCCTAAATGCTTAGGATATACTACATTTCCCATAACTACTCCTTATTTTTATTAGTTAAACTCTCATAAGAATCATATCTCTTTTTAGCATTATCTTCATTTTCATTAAGTAAAGACTCAGCTTCATCACTATTTATAATCTTTAATGATTTATATCTATCTTCACAATCTAAATAATCCTGATATTTATTAAAATCACTCTTTCCATCCATTTTAAATTCTTTAGTATCTGGATTATAGTGGAATATTGGGAAATAGCCACTAGCTGTAGCTTTCTTCTCTTCATCAATAGAATTACTCATTCCTTTTAAGATACCCCAGGCAATACAAGGAGAATAAGCTACTATGATACTAGGACCATTATATTTTTCAGCTTCTAACATTACTTTAACAGCACTAGCAGGATTAGCCCCTAAACTAATCGCTCCTACATAAACATTAGGATTAGTTAAAGCGATTCTTAAAAGGTCTTTTTTAGCCGTCTTCTTACCACTTGATGCAAATTTTAAAACAGCACCAACTCTACTAGACTTACTAGCTTGACCACCAGTATTAGAATAAACTTCAGTATCAAGAACTAAGATATTAACATTTTCTCCACTATTTAAGACATGATCAATTCCATTATAACCAATGTCATAAGCCCAACCATCTCCACCTACAGCCCATAAAGATATAGGCATAATGTATTTCTTTAGAGATTTTAAAGGTTTAATCTTCGTATGAGGAATAATAGAAAGTAAGGCTTTAGCAGTATCAACATTAATATCATTAACATAATCTAAATAGATATCTTTTTCTTCTTCATCTACTTTAGAGATATTTTCATTAATAATATTCTTTAATTGATTTTTCTTAACTTCATCAGCTATCTTCATACCAAAACCAAATTCAGCATTATCTTCAAATAAAGAATTAGCCCAAGGAACACTATAAGGAGTTGAAGGACTAGATGCCCCATATATTGATGAACAACCTGTTGCATTAGCAATTACAAGTCTATCTCCAAATAATTGAGTTAAAAGTTTCAAGTATGGAGTTTCACCACATCCAGCACATGCTCCACTAAACTCAAATCTAGGAGTTTTAAACTGACTACCTTTAACAGTACTAACAGAGATTACATCTTTTTCAGATACCTCATTAAATAAGTATTCAGACTCTTTCAAAGTAATATCATTAACTATTTTTTCTTTACTTACCATTTCTAAGGCTTTAGCACCCTTCTTACCAGGACAAATATTAGCACATAAACCACAACCAGTACAATCTTTATAACTAACAGCAATTGTATATTTTAAATTATCACCTAAATGACTATCTAAAAGTTTATCATTTAAACTAGTAGGAGCTTTCTCTACTTCTTCTTTATCTAGCAAGAATGGTCTTATAACAGCATGAGGACAAACTAGGGAACACAAGTTACAACTAATACAGTTTTCACTGATTATTTTAGGAACAACTTCACTTATATCACGCTTTTCAAGACGAGATAAACCTCCATCAACAGTACCATCAGGTCTATCTAAGAAAGCACTAACAGGAAGATTATCCCCTTCTCTTTTATCGATTATATCAAACAAGCTGGAACTAACTTCACTTACCTCTACATAGTCATCACTATTTTCATCTATCTTAAGTAAATGAGTTGTATTAATAGCATTATCAACTGCTTTTTTATTTTTCTCTGCTAGATTATTTCCTTTAAGTTTAAATCTACTATCAAGATTATCTTTCATTTTATTAATAGCATAATCACTATCAAGAATATGTCCAAACTTAAAGATTAAAGCTTCCATAATTGCACTTATCTTATTACCAAGTCCTTCTTTCTTAGCAACTTTATATGCATTAAC
>CALVVC010000051.1 GCA_944363755.1 uncultured Bacilli bacterium | reverse complement strand
ATATAAAATAAGACACTCTGCATAAGAGTGTCAATCATATTATTTATGAGGTGACATTCGAGTGTCAAAATAAATGTTCCTCATTTTTTTATTTTATGAAGAATTTCTTCATATATACATTGTAACATAATTTTTTCTAAATAGATAGATAAAAAAATAATTTTATTATATAATTTAATTAAAAGTTATGAGGTGAGATATTAATGGATGATAGAACTATAATTACAGAGTTATCTAATATGACATTACCAACTTTTATAAGAAAGTTTAATTCAATGACTTTAGATGAAAAAACTAAATTACTTAAAAATCCATATTTAGATGAATTAAATGAAGTTATATTTTCTTCTTTATTCTTACAAGTTCAAAATATGGAAGAAGTTAGGGAATTACTTAATAATAAAAAAATATTTTATAAAGTATTAACTTCTCCTAAAAATAGGAAAAAAAGAAATATTCTTAATATTATAGGTGAAGAGAATTTTCCATTATTAAAATATATTTTTGAAAGTGATTATATTTTAGATTATAAAGAACAATTCATTGATTATATTAATTCTATTGATTATGAACAGTTTAAAAAAATGTTAGAAAATATCAATTTAACAAAGCTATATCATCTTTTTTTCAAAGAAAATATACCTGAAGAGTTAGAAAATATAATTGGTGTTTCTTCTATTAATAAAGATATTTCATCATCCTTTTTTCAAAAAGTAAAAATGAATATATTAAATCCCTTAGGTGTTTTAAAAATAGATAATGAAAAAGAATTAATACTTTATACTAAATTTGGCTTATTAATAAATGTTTTAGAAGACTTTCCTGAAATTACTTTGAAAGATGGAGTTGTTTTGCCATATCAAGAAATATTAGATGTAAAAGAAGGAAAAGTTAATAAGTTAATAGCTTTATTAAAAGAAAAAGGGGATGCAAGTGAAGAAGATTTATTAGAAGTAAGTCTAAAACTTTATTATATTTTTGGTTATGATAATGCTAGGAGTATTATTCTTGATAAATTTACTAATATTACTCCTAGTGCTGTTAATAGAATTATAGATTTTAATTTTAAAGATCATAGAAGAGAATATCGTACTAAACATCAAGAACGTTTTTATCATTATGGAATGGAAAATGAAGTGATAGATGCATTAAATAATAATAATTATGACTTTTTCTCTAAGCTTTTATATGATGTAGATGAAGAGAAGATTTTATGTTTAAGAGATGAGTTTTTAAAGATAGTATCTATATATAAAGACAATAAAGATTTACATGATGCTTTAAAAGGAAAACTATTAGAATTAATTAATGAAAGAGAGAATAAAGCGAAAGAAGATTATACTAAAGATATAAGAAATCGTTTATCTTTTAAGACTAATAGAAAGTTATCAGTAAAAGATTTAAAAGAACTATTCAAAGATGTTTCTCTTGTTAATTTATTAAATAATTATGATCAAGATATACTTGTAAGATTAAGAGAGTTCTTATTAGGTAACCTTAAAGATAATAATGATTGTCTTCTTCGCTTAATTATAAATAAGGAAGCGTTAGGACTAAATAATTTACTAGGTAAGTTAATAAATCAATATGATGTGATAGAATCTATTGCTAAGAAAAATAAACTATCATTAAATTCATTACTTGATGTTATTGATATTGTTAAGACAAGCTTTTTTTCACTTAAACCTAATCTTCAAGATATATTTTTATCAACAATTGCTAATATAATTTCTTCGAAAGAGTATTGTACCGGTAAAAGTGAAGAAGAAATTTTAAAAGAAATATGTAAGTTGCATGTTGAAAGAAAAAGAAAAGTTTATTCTTCAATACCTACTATAGAAGGAGAAAGTGATAGTTTTTCTTATAGAGTCGCTCCTTTTGATGCAGAATATTTATTAGCAGCAGGAGTTGATGCGAAAAACTGTTTTCGCATTTCTGGAAAAGGAGAAGATTTTTTCCGATATTGTCTTACAAGTAATCAAGCGGTTGTTATGTATTTTACTAATAAGTTGACTAACCATACTTATATATGCCCAATAATTCGTAGTGGTAATGGTATTCATTGTAATGGAGTAGATCCTAAATTAGAAGAGGATGAAAAAGATGAGTTTTTTAAATCTTTTACTAAGGCAATGGATGAAATTATTAGGGTAAGTTCTAAAGAAAGTATTGATGATGAGAAAATAGAAGTTGCAACAATTACTAATTTACATTTAGAAGATTATTTTTTAGAAAAAGATTATTCAAAATATCAACTTGAAACTTATATACCAATAGATTATCCTTGTTATACTGATTATAATAAGAAAGATAAAGAAAACTATATTATTTCTAGAAGTGATAATTATAGGGAAAATAAATATTATGTAGCCAAAGATAAGTTTTATCAGGCAAGAAAAGAAGATTATGAATTTAATATTGATAAAGAATATGATAAAGAAAGATTATCATTAATAGTTAATTCTATCGCTTATTCTGCTATTGATTATAAAAATATTCCTACTAGTAGAAAAAATAAAGAAAAAAGAAATTTTAAGACTATTGATGTTAATACCTTTAAATATATAGTAGGAAATAAAGATTGGTATGTGGCAATAGACGATCAATATAATATATTAGCAAATTTATTGCCATTTGATGAAAGAGCTAAAAAAGACTATATTAAACATTTATCACAAGCTCCTTTATTAATAGAAAACATGGAAAAAGAGGAGGAAGAATATGGAATTAGTAGGGAAGATCTATCAAAAAATAAATAGTAGTAGTGGCTATATTTTAGGAAGTGATGATAAGTTATATTTATATTTTAGTTATGATTTTTTAGAAGATTTTGATGATAAAATAGGAGAAGTAGTTTTGTTTAAACCAGTAGACTCTAAGATATTAAGAGCGACTTATATTTCTAAATATTATGGTGAGAATTAAATTTTAATGTCAATTTGTATTTACGAAAATTCGTAACTAATTTATTACATTTATTCTTGTTATGCAGAAATTAATGTGATACTATATTTGTAGGAACATTTATGTGGGTGTCGCCTCCTATTCTATAGGAAAGGAGAAAAAGGCATGAAAACAAAGACTTTTATTATAAAAGTGCTAAAGCTCATACCTGTTATTTTATTTAGTCTTGCTTTCTTAGTTCTAACCTTCAAAATAAAATAGACACTCATCAATAGCATTGAGAGTGCTTTAACCAATTAAAACATTGGAGAGACATTCACGTGCAAAAATAAATGTTCCTCATTTTTTATTTTATGCAAATTTCTTTTACATATTCATAGTATCATAAATATTAATTTTTGTCAAAAATTTAAATTAACTTATCGCTTTTTCTAGTCTTAAGATAATAATTATTATATAATAAGGACATAGGGAGGTTTAAGATTTATGAAAACATTAGATGACTTTGTAATAAACGATTCTGATTATTATAAAGATACGTTTGAAGGATTAAGAAAAGAGTATTTTAAATTAAAAAAAGATATAGAGAATTTAAAAAAAGAAAAAGTAGAGTTATTAGATAAAGAAGTTCATGATTCAAAACTAAGTTTACGTGATAAATTATATTTAGTAGAATTATTAGAGTTAGATAAAAATAGCAAAGGAAAAAATCCTTATGAAATTCAAAACATAATATATAAACTTTATAATGCCTTTTCTGACTTAAAAGAATATGTCGATATAAATGATTTAATAGATGAGAAGGAAAGAAGAATACGTGATATACTATTTGAAAAAATAACTTTTGATATAAGAGACGATAGTGGATATAAAAGGTTTTGTGAACATCAACTTGTATTAGTAGATAATAATTTAAAATGTGTATGTTGTGGATTTTCTACTAAATATTATAATTTAACAGAACAAGATTTGGAATTATTAGTAGAATCTGCAAAAAGACGAGGAATAATTTTTAATGATGTAACTAAAGATGATTTACCACTTTTAACAATTTTAAAGAATGAAAGGGAAAAATATAAAAAACAAAGAATATCTATTGAAGATTTTGAAGAGAATTGGGAGATGAATAAAAGTGATTATGCAGAAGAATTATATTTAGATGATGAACAAGAATTATTTATTATTAATTTACAAGTTAAAAGAGCTCATATGTTAGATAAAGGTGTTTTAGAAGAAGGAAATACTAGAGTTTCTAATCCTAAATATTTAAATAAAGAAAAACGTGATAAATTATTATCTAAATTATTTGAAGATTATAAAAAACTTGAAGCTAGTGATACAAGATTTAAAGAGTTATTAATGGAAGAGATTCTGACTGCTAATTATGAAATTTTAATTTTATCTGGAGAAAGAATACCTAATTTAGTAGAGAATGCTAATACTGAACAAGCACTAATAGCTCTATCTAAAGCAGTTTATAATATGTCTAGAGATGATATAAGAGAAAGTAGAGATTATTTTGAAAATGAAAAAGATGCAGTTTTTTATGACTGTTTAACTGCTAATCAAAAGGTTAATAAAAAAATAATTGAGATGAAAGGTATAAAATCTATTAGCATATAATATTTACGAAAATTCGTAACTAATTTATTACATATTTTTCTTGTTCTATAGAGTTTAATATGATACTATATTTATAGGAACATTTATGTGGGTGTCGCCTCCTATTCTATAGGAAAGGAGGAAAAGGTATGAAGACAAAGACTTTTATTATAAAAGTACTAAAGCTTATTCCTTTAATTTTATTGAGTCTTTCTTTCTTAGTTCTAACCTTCAAAATAAAATAGACACTCTGCATTAGAGTGCCACACATAGAATATATGAGGTGACATTCACTTGCAACCTAAATGTTCCTCATTTTTTATTTTATGTAAATTTCTTTTACATATTCATAGTATCATAAATATTAATTTTTGTCAAAATTTTAACTTAATTTTTTAGTAAATGTACCATTATTCCTTTTGTTATTTTCTTCATTCATTTCATTACATAGATTTCCCATTGCTACTATCTGTTTCTCATTAAATGATGAAAGTATTTCACTAGCATTTTCTCTAGAGAGATTAATAATAGATTTTAAATTTTTAGATCTTTGTAGTGGTAATAATAATCCTAAAGCATATCCTTGCCCTAAACCAGCATTTAAATCTAAATAACTACTATCTTTAAATATTTTATCTTCTCTTTTTACAATATCTTCAAAAAAGAAATTGTATTCTTCTTTATCATAATACTTAAATAAATCTTTTTCTAATTCATGATTTTCAAATATAGGATTTTTACCTTGCAAGATTACAATTGCACTGTAAAGCCTTATAAATCCATATTCAGAAATATTTGGCTTTGTGCATTCTATTTTATTCATATTTTACTACTTATCCACATAATGTAATATTTTTTGAAATTTTATTCTTTCTCATTCACATTGTACCATTATTTTTTCTAAATAGATAGATAAAAACATAATTTTATTATATAATAAATTTAGAAACGATAGAAAAGAGTGATAATAATATATGAAGAAAATAATGGATGGAAATGAAGCTTGTAGTTATGTTTCATATAATTTTACAGAAGTAGCAGGTATTTATCCAATAACTCCTGCTTCTCCTATGGCGGAACTTACTGATAAATGGGCAAGTGAGGGGAAGCTTAATTACTTTAATCAACCTGTTAAAGTAGTAGAAATGGAAAGTGAAGCAGGGGCTGCTGGTATGGTTCATGGTTCACTTCAAGCAGGATGTTTAACTACTACTTATACTGCTAGCCAAGGTCTTTTATTAATGATACCTAATATGTATAAAATAGCAGGAGAATTACTTCCTTGTGTTATTAATGTCGCTGCAAGAAGTCTTGCAACTCACGCCTTATCAATCTTTGGTGATCATCAAGATGTTTATGCTGCTAGAAGTACAGGTTTTGCAATACTTGCATCATCATCAGTTCAAGAAGTAATGGATTTAACTGGAGTAGCACACTTATCTGCTATTAAAGGTAGAGTTCCTTTTATGAACTTCTTTGATGGTTTTAGAACAAGTCATGAACTACAAAAAATAGATGTTATTGATACTAATAAATTAAAAAAGTTAGTTGATAAGAAGGAATTAGATGCTTTTCGTAAGAGAAGTCTTCATCCTGATAATCCTGTTACTCGTGGTACTAGTGAAAATGATGATATTTATTTTCAAGCGACAGAAGTTAGAAATAAATACTATTTAGAGTTACCTGACATAGTTAATTCTTATATGCAAGAAGTTAATAAAATAACAGGAAGAAACTACGCACCATTTAATTATTATGGAAGAAGGGATGCTACTAAAGTAATAGTTGCGATGGGTAGTGTTTGTGAGACTATTAAAGAGGTAGTAGATTACTTAAATGAAACGAGCGAAAAAGTTGGAGTAGTAGAAGTACATTTATATAGACCTTTCTCAAGAGAATATTTCTTAAAGAGTATTCCTAAAACAGTTAAAATGATTGCAGTACTAGATAGAACTAAAGAAGCGGGAAGTACAGGAGAACCATTATTCCTTGATGTAGATAATATTATTAAGTCATTAGGTAATGATATTAAAGTAGTAGGTGGTAGATATGGATTATCTAGTAAAGATACAACTCCATCTATGATAAAAGCAATATATGATAATTTAGAGACTATTAATCATAACTTTACTATAGGAATTGATGATGATGTTACTAATTTAAGTATTCCTTATGATAAAGACTTTAATTTACCTCATAGAGGCCAAACATCATTCCTTGTTTATGGTTATGGTAGTGATGGAATGGTTTCAGCTTGTAAAGATTTAATGAAAATAACAGGAGATGCTACTGATGCTTATGTTCAAGGGTATTTCCAATATGATTCTAAAAAGTCAGGTGGCGTTACTCTTAGTCATTTAAGATTTTCTAAGACTCCTATTAGATCTACTTATTATGTTGGTAAAGCTAAGTTATTAGTTTGTACACAGGATGCTTATCTTGCTAAGTTTAGATTTATTAATAAAATAAAAAAGAATGGAGTATTTCTTCTTAATAGTAGTAAGACTGATGATGAGATTCTTTCAATGATAAGTAGCGAAGATAAGAAATATATTTTAGATAATAATATTAAAGTCTATGTAGTTAATGCATATAAAGTTGCTAAGAAAGAAGGACTTGGTAATAAGATAAGTGCAATTATGGAAGCTTTAATCTTTAA
>CALVVC010000050.1 GCA_944363755.1 uncultured Bacilli bacterium | reverse complement strand
TTGTTTTAATACCATTTAAAATGACATAGATCTAAAACCTCAAATCAGTTTTGTCTATATCTGTTATTATCATAGAGAACATAATAACTTTAAATGGTAAAACTATGTCAATTTACTTAATTATAACATAAATTCATCTAAATTTTCGTCAATTATTAATTTTTTTTCATTATTTAATGTGGTACCATAACTTTGTGAATCTATTAATAATAATGGAACTTCATTATAAATACTATATTTATATAATTCCTCTAATTCCCCATTAGTTAAATATTGTTTTAAATTAACAAATATTAATATATTTTTTGTTTGAAATAAATTTTCTAAATCAATTAATATAAATAAATTAGATAATAAATTATCCTCTGTTTTAATTGTCACTTTCATTAATTTTGTAATACTATCTATATTTATTTCTGATTCTATTGATAATGGTATATCCATATCATTTAATATTGTTTTATAAATATTAATTATTTTATTGTATTGTTTAATTAAAACATCTTTATTCTCATCAGAAATATTAAATGAAATATATTTTGCAATATCATTACTATATTTTTTTGTATCTAAACCTAAATCAAAAAAATTTAAAAATACTTTTAATTTATTTTGATTATTCATCTCTTTATTATTATCATCTAACAATGTTATATCATCTGGTATATTTCCATTATATATATTGTATAAGTCACTTATTATTCGATAAAAATATATTTTGTTTTCTATCTCCACCACTTGAACTTCATCAGTATTAACTTCTAAATTATTATCTATATATTTAATATTTATTTTCATAAAACCACTAACCTATCTTCTGTGTTAATTATATCACTCTTGTTTTCACCAATTATATATTCTATTTGCGAATATTGTCTTTCTGTTATTGTTAATACTTGAATCAATCCTTTTTTAGGAGCATTTTTTCTTAATCTATCTAATAATAAAGAAGATTGTTGTGAATTCATTACTATTTTAGAATAAACAGACTCTTGCATCATAATAAATCCTTCACTCAATAGATATTTTCTAAATTTAATATAATTCTTTTTATCTTTTAAATAAATATTAGGTAAATCAAAAAAAACAATTGTTCTCATTATTCTATCCCTCATCATATACAAATCCTTTATACTTTTCTATATCATTAACAGATTCTAATGTATTTTTAACATACATCTTTATAATATCTTTAAGTATATATTTTTTATTTGAATACTTAAAACTATTATTAAAAATATTAACAATATCTAATTTATATTCACTATTAAATTCTCTATCCTTATTAAAATAAACAAAATTATCTATAATAATTCTAAATGGCTCCATAATATCACAAGTTAAATTAAACTCATTAAATTCATTTTTATGATGAATTCCTAGTTGAGTTAAATATCCATTACCAATAATTTCTTTATTAACAGTTGATAATAATACAGCATATCCATAATTTAAAGCAGCATTTATACTACTATTATCATCCCTTGAAAATTTTTTACCAAAAAGTTCATTAAAGTAAACTTTGGCAGCATGCCCTTCTCTATTAGTTTTATCTCCCAATTGGATCTCATTTATATAACTTAATAGCAGCTTGTTTTTTGATGACTTTATTTTTTTTAATAACATTGCCTGATTTAATATTTTATTTTCTACAATCTTTTGCCATAACAGTTCTTTAGATGCCTTTTTCCATTTTATTTGTTCTTTAATTTGCTTACTAGAATTATGTCTGGAGTAAAATGGTGCTAATTCTCCAAAAGGATTATGTTTCTCATCACAAAAAATAATATTTATCTTATTATCTGCTAACTCTTTTAATAAGTAAGAAGAAATAGATACAGAAATTGAATCAACAATAATTGTATCTATTTCTGATAAATGAATAAATTTTTCTTCACTTTCTTTTTTTACTACTAAAAATCTATTTTTATAACTTATTTTAGATTGTTTAGTTATTACAACAGTCCGAAAGCTCATTTATATTCTCTTTTATTCCTGTAACTGATTTATTAACAATTTTACAGTCAGAAATTATCCTACTATGTTTTTTCCCAAAAGCAGAAGAAAACTTTGAATTTAAAAACTTGAAGTTAGCATTATCACTTTTACAATTTAACATTTTTGTGAGCTGTTTAATTATGTTTTCTTTTTGTTCAAGCGAATATTTATCTAAATCATTTAAATCTATCATTTCTTTTAATGAATCTATTAAATTATTAAATAATAAATACTCTTTATCTATTTTGCTTATTATGTACTTAATAATATTATTAAGCCCAACACTATAAATAGTATCATTTAAATCTTTTTCTTTATTATTAAATAATCTATTTAAAATATATTTATTTTCTTTATAAAATGGCTTATCATAATAAAATTCTTTACCATTACATAACTCTACTGTATCAGATGCTCCAACTAAATATCCTATTTGCCCATTCCAATTTATTAATGAATAAAAAGGAATAGGCTTACTAATAATTTCACAATAATCTTTAGCATTTAATTTTAATATTTTTTTAAAATATGTAATTAAATCAGAATCATTTTGTTTAGTAATATATATAGGAACACCAACTATTCTCTGTTGTATTTTATCTTTTTTAACATATTTTAACATCACTGCATAAGAAGGATTAATACTTGTATATGAGCCATATTGTTCTATTGGCATATTAGCTTTTAGATTAACTCCCTTACCACCTTTTTTCTGTTTTGTTTGATTAAAGAATTCACCTGTTCTAATCTCTGTCTTTTTACTTACCAATATATCATTTCTATATAAAGTATCTTCAACAAGCTTATTAAATTCATGAGCATCAAAAAGAACTTCACCTGTTTTCTCATCTATTAGATTTTTAGATATTTCATTAACTATATCACTAGCTTTATCATCTAAACTATTAATGACATAACCATATTTTAACTTATTATATTCTTTTGTATTTCTAAAACGATTATTTAGTTCTTTAACCATTTCAAAGTTAATTTTCTTTTTCATATATTTTTCTTTATAACTACCAAGAACAGCTGCTAAGTAAGCATCATGAGCATGATGATAGTCATTTATTTCTCTAAACTTAAATAATTCATATCTTTCCCTATAATTATGAGATAAATTAGCTTTTAGATATACTACTTTAGTATTCTTATAATAGTTATTTAAGATGTTAGCAACATGTTTTGTAATTTGTCTTGTTTCAACTAATTGTCTATTAATAAATCCTTCTATATCTTCTTCACTATATTTATCTCTTATTAAATTATGAAACTTTTTCGCTGACATTAATCCAATTTTCTTTAAGTGTTGCCACCAAACTTTATTTATATTATTTCTATATTCTCTAGGTAAAACATAACTAGCCGCTTTTACTTGATTACATTCTCTATAAACTAAAGCTTTATTATCAATAGAATCATCTTTAATTAATGTTCTAGGAATAATATGATCTATTTCATATGAATCTAAATCTTCTATATTTAATGGACGTCCACTATATAAACATTTACCTTCTTGAATAAAATATAAGAACAATTTTTGATTATTAATTTCATGTTCGTCTAATTCACTTCTTAATTTATTATAGTTTTCAATTTCTCTAGATTGATTCTCATACAACTTTATTAAATATTTTTTTCTATCATCTTTTCGTTTTTTCTCCTCATCGCCTCTTGCCATTTCTATCATAATGTTAGCAGGATCATAGCCCATATATTTTACAATTTCATCTACTATTTTTAAAGCTTGATAAATACCTCTTTTAGTAGCAGGAGATGTAGCTAATGGTTTTACTACATCATAAGTTAATTTAGTATTATCTTTTATTTTATTATATTCTCTTATCATTTGTTGGAAATTATATTTATCATTATTAATTATTTGCATAAAGTTTTCATTTGTTTCATACATTAAATCCATTATAGATTTAGAAATATTAGACTCTTTATCTTTATAATATTTAGTTGATAATAACTTTCTTGATAAATTTCCCCAGCCAGAATATTTTTTTAATAATATTTGTTTTACTTCCTTATCAGATAACTCTTTATATGCTTCTTTTACTTTCTTTTCTAAAATATCTTTATCATCAAAAATTGTAATCCACTCTATAATCGTATCTGCATCATCTTCATTATAATTAGTTCCTTCAAAAATACCATTAGGTCCAAAGAAGTCATAATATGATTGAAGATTATTAGCAAATTTATCATCAGAAGAATATCCTCTAATAGTAATTTCATCATACATATCAAAATCATTTTGACTATGTAAATAATCTATAAACTTTTTATTAGTAATAGTACCAGTTGTTTTCTCAAACAATTCTTTTATTATCTTATGCTGTTGGTCTAACGTTAATAACTCATCATTAACTCTTATTTGTTTTAGTTCATTTAATACTTTATATCTTGAATAGAAAATAGAATTATTTGGTAGAGCATATTCATCTAATAAATAAGTACAATGAGAAATCATTCTTTTAATAAATTTTTCGGCTGTTTTTTCTTTATCTATAACTTCATCAAAATTATATGGTGTTATTTTAACGTTATCCTTAGTTTTTTCTAACCAAGCAAAATCACTATGATTATTTAATGGTCCTACATAATATGGAATCTTAAATTCTAAAAGCTTAACAATTTTATAAGTGCCATCATTAGTTTTATTTAATAAAAATGGATAATATTTACCTTGATTCTCTATGATTTTAATTAACTCATCCTTATTTAATTGATATGGATATTTACCATTTTCTGTATCTGCAATTCGTGGTAGAAAATCTCCATTATCCATTCTATCTTTCATAGATACTTCATATTCATCTAAATATTTTTGTTCTATAAAAGTATTAGAAGCAAATAGCTCTTCTAAAAATTTCTTTAACTCTTTAACAAAATCTTCATTTGATATTTTATTACTTATATATTTCTCATAAAGACAAACATCCTTATTTGTACGTAATAATTTATTATATAGTTTTCTATTTTTATCAAATAACCCTTTTAATAATCTTAAATCTTTTTTATGTTGATTATATTTTTCTACCATCAAAGAAGAAATACTTGTATTATTATTTCCTTTAAATAATCTTTTTAAAAATATTACATCATATAATTCTTTTAACTCTTCTAAAGATTCTATCTTTTCACCTAATAAGTTTTCTAACTCAGGGTATTTGTCATCATAGTCTGTACCATTAAAATTAATTTCTATTTTACTATCGGTATCTTCTAACATAAATAGTTTATTTACATTAAATTTACTACCAACCACTAATTTAGAAAATTCTGCTATAAAGTTCTTATTAAGAATATCTGATAGTTGCTCTTTTATACCTATTTTAATATCACTTTTTGCTGGATTTAATAGTAATGTAGCAAGAGAATCTAAATCTATAATACTCTCGTAATCTTCAGAAATATCTAATTCTAAAGAAGTTGTTTGTAATGAGCTAAAAACTGAGTTTAATTTATCTTTTAGACTTAAATTATTTACATTAAATGATGTATTTCCATATAAGAAGTTACCTCTATATTTTATTAAATGATGAATTGCTAAATAAACTAATCTAATATCTTTTTTTGATGAGTCTTTTATTAATTTATCTCTTAAATGATAAATAGTTGGATATAATTCATTATATTTTTTTATCAATTTTCTTTCTTCTTTTGATATATTAATCTTTTTATTTTGAATATCATTTTCATTGTATTTAGACTCATGTAATTTTTGAAAGAAGTCTTTATCAACTTTATTTATTTCATAGTTAAATTCTTCTTGTAAAAGTTTAAGTCTTTGTCTTCTTCTATCATATCTACGTCTTGTACTTCTAAAACTTCTTCTAGCTTCGGCAGTCAATGCTTCTTCGAAGAGTCTTACACCCCAAAGAGCTTTTCCTCCTTTTCTAATAATCTTAAAATTTTCGCTGTCAACTACAGCCCATCCTACAGATGTCGTTCCAATGTCAAGTCCAATATCATATTTTTTCACTATTGACATACCTCCTACTTCTATGATAATATACAGTTATCTTAATACCATTTAAGATGACATAGAGAGTTAAAATAAAGGTTTTACCCTAAATGCTCACTTGTGTGTTCGACTGCTTAGGCAGTCTTTTATTTTGTTAACTCTTAATTACATCATATCATATATTTTAAAGTTTTCAATATGTTTTAGAGTTATATAGCTAAAAAACTAATCTCTTTTACTAAGAAATTAGTTTTATTTTATTTATCTAAATCTATAAGTTCATATTCTCTATTTCCTACACCAAGGTCATAAGCTGCTTCTATTGTATGAACACCATGAAGTGATTCAATTCTACTAATTAATTTATCTTTACCTTGGTCAGTTGAATTATATACAAGGTCAAGACAAGCCTGATCTATGGCAACAGGATCTAAGCTAGCAAGTATTCCAATATCTTCCATACAAGGAGCTGAAGCATTACCATCACAATCACAGTCAATAGAAATATTTTTCATAACATTAATGTAAACGATATTACCTTTAAAATAATCTACTACACTACTAGCAGCATCTGCCATTGCTTCTAAGAATCTATCTTGTTCTGGTAAATTATTAAATAATTCTTTTTGATTATCTGTAACACCTGCTGTATGAATTAAAGTTTTACCAGCACTTGAAGCACACCCAATAGATAATTGTTTTAATGCTCCACCATATCCTCCCATAGCATGTCCTTTAAAATGAGATAAAACAAGTAGAGAATCATACTTTGCTAAATTTTTTCCTACATAGTTTTTCTTTAAGACTTTACCATTTTGAATATTAAGTTCCATATCAGGTCCTTCAGCATCTAATAAGTCAAAAGGAAAATATTTATCCCATTCATGTTCTTTAATTAACTCACGATGTTTTTCAGTAGAGTTTCTTGCTCCTTCATAAGCAGTATTGCACTCAACTACTGTACCGTTTACATAGTTAATAACATCTTTAACAAACTCTGGTCTTAAATAATTCTTATTACCTTTCTCTCCTGAATGCATTTTAATGGCAACATTGCCTTCTAATTTCTTCCCAACTGCATTATAAGCTTTAATAATATTTTCAGGAGTTATATCCTTGATAAAATATACTTTTGATTTCTCCATAATCTTTTCCTCCTAAAATAACCTTATCACTTAGACTTTACTCCAAGTCAACAAAAAATTACTTAGTTTCTTCATCTGTTTAAAAGTAAAGTATCATAAATATTTATATTTTACCAATTATTTCCATTTTATAGTTAAAGAAAAACTAGTCTTGGAAATGTCCAAATCTA
>CALVVC010000049.1 GCA_944363755.1 uncultured Bacilli bacterium | reverse complement strand
ATTCTTTAGATACATTAATAAATTTTATCATAACCTTCACCTTAATATAATAATATCATGAAATTAAAAGAAAATCTTTATTTTATATAAGTGGTTTACGTAAATCTTAATTTTTTAACAAGTAAAAAATATTAACTACTATTGTATTTGTTTTCAAAACTAATAGTAATTGTTAAAGCAAAAGTTTATTGTAAGAAAATAAAAATCATGTTAGACTTATTATTAATAAGGTGATGTTATGTTAGATATTTCTTTAGGAAAAATATATTATATAAAAGATGGGAAAACTTTAATAGAAGATGCAACTGTATCAAGAGAAATTTTAGATAGACAAAAAGTTCCTGGTTTAAGTCGTAGAATAACTTTATATAGTGATAATGAATTATTAACTAACAATAAAAACTTGCTAGATATTTATAAAAAATATTTAGATGGTAATTATACTATAGTAAGAGTTTTACATCCTGGAATAAGTGATATGGGAAAGATAAATATTTTACCTGAATATAATATAAACATTTATATTCCTTATAAACCTAGTTTAAAAGATATTGATAGATTAAAAGAAGTTTTAGATAAATACAAAGAAGAAAAAGAATTTGCTTTTAGTATATATAACGACTATAAAATTGATTATGATTTATATGATTATGGATATAATTACTCTGATAATCAAAGAAGTGTAAATGGTATTTGTGAATATTTTTATAAAGAAAAACTTTCTATGTTAAATTCTTATGAACAAGAAATGTTTAGTAAGTATCGTAATTTTGATTTAAATAGTTTAATATTAGAAGACTATTATAAATATACACTAAATAATAGAAATGCTGCTGTTATTATAATAACACCTGAGGAAATAATTAAAAAGACAGTTACAAAAAGCTTTCATAGACGTGAAATATTATCTTTTTTAAATGATTTTTATCAAATAAATCCTAATTTAAGTTATAATGAGTTAACTAGTAATTATAATTTAGTTGTTGGTTTCATTAGTAAAGATGTGATAGCTGTTTATGTAGATATTAATATTAATGAATTTCAATTAGAAGCATTAAAGTCTTTTGTTAAAGATGTAAATGATATTAAAGAGGTAAAAGAAACTTTAATAGCTAGTGTAAATGTTGTTAGAGATGGTATGACAATTTATGAAGGTAAGTTATTAGATGTTATTTCTTATTTAGAGAAAAATAAAAAAAGACAGTTGTAAAATATTTAATAATATTTTATAATACACTTAAATGCGATTGATATTCAAGGAGTACATATAAAGTATTTATAGAGAGTTAATGGATGGTGGAAATTAACAATATGATATATGGAAGGTAGTGAATAGAGCAGGGTTTCTGAAATAGTAGTAAGTTACCACGGTTTTACCGTTATAAGATAATAAGATAGTTAATAACTATAAATTAAGGTGGTACAGCGTAGACTCTTTTAACGCCCTTAAGTTATAGTTATTTTTTATTTTAAGGAGGTGTTATTATTAAGAATAGATTATATATTATTCCAAATGAATATATGTTAAACAGTGATGTTTTCTTTAGAATATTAAATAGTGGTGAGAATCATTTAAAATATATAAAAGAATTTATAGATACATATAATCTTCCATATAGATTTACTGATGATGATAGTAATATAGCACCTGCTTTACTTGCTAAAGATGGGCATTTAGTAGTTAAAACTAGTTGGGATTATATGAATATAGCCGTATTTTATGTGCCTAGTCTTATAACAGATAATCAGAAAAGATGGTTAGATATTAATTTGAATAATTTTAAAGACTATGAATACCTTGGCTTTAATAATTATAGTGAAGTAGATGGAAAAGTTATTGAAGAAAAGATAGAAGATTTTGACATTGAGTTATCTATAATAAATAAAAGATATTTAGATTTTAGAAAAAGATTTAAAGTGGTAGGACGAGTCATTATTGTTCCAGATGAAGAACAAATAGAAGATGATTTATTTGAGGGAATTATTGTTGATAGTGAAAATCATGTTGATAGATATCAAGATTTTTCTAATAAATATCATTTGGGTTATAAATTTAGTAAAGATGATTTTTTAGTTGCACCTCTTACAATGGCTAGTCTTGGACATTTTTGTTATAATACAGTTGAAGGGTTTGGCAATATCATAATAGATATTCCTAAAACAGTTACTAAAAGACAATATGATTATTTTATTAATAATAAAGAAATGATTTTAAAATACAGCGATAGAAAGGCAACTATTAGTAAAAATATAGATGGTAAATTTATTATAGAAGAACTTGATGGTTTAGATTTAATAGAAAAAGAAGTAAAGAAAAGATATGAAGAATATAAAAAGAAAAGTGAGGATAAAGGTAATGTTAGATAAGAAATATAATCATAAAGAAGTAGAGATGAATAAGTATAATAATTGGGTAAATAAAGGATACTTTAAAGGAGATAAAGATAAAAGTAAAGAGCCTTTTTGTATTGTGATACCACCACCTAATGTTACAGGTAAACTACATTTAGGTCATGCTTGGGATACAACGCTTCAAGATATTATTATTAGATATAAGAGAATGTGTGGGTATGATGCCTTATGGCTTCCTGGAATGGATCATGCTGGTATTGCCACACAAGCGAAAGTTGATAAGAGACTTAGAGAAATGGGGATTAATCCAAGAGGGATAACTCGTGATGAATGGTTAGAACACGCTTGGAGTTGGAAAGATGAGTATGCTACTACTATTCATGAACAATGGGCAAAACTAGGACTTAGTCTTGATTATACGAAGGAAAGATTTACTTTAGATGAAGGACTTAGCCAAGCCGTTAGATATGTTTTTGTTAAACTTTATGAGAAAGGTTTAATTTATCGAGGAGAGAGAATTATTAACTGGGATCCTGTACAAATGACGGCTTTATCTAATGAAGAAGTTATCTATAAAGAAGATAAGGGAGCATTTTACCATATTAAATATTATATAACTGGTACTGATGAGTATTTAGATGTTGCAACTACTCGTCCAGAGACTTTATTTGGTGATACGGCAGTCGCTGTAAATCCCTCTGACGATAGATATAAACATTTAATTGGTAAAACAGTAATTTTACCTATTGTTAATAAAGAAATACCAATTGTTGGAGATATTCATGCAGACCCAGAGTTTGGAACTGGTGTTGTTAAGATAACTCCTGCCCATGACCCTAATGACTATGAAGTAGGGTTAAGACATAACTTACCTCGGGTTGTTGTAATGAATTTAGATGCTACTATGAATGAGAATGCTAAAGGATATGAGGGAATGACTCGTGAAGAATGTCGTCTTAAACTAGTAGAAGATTTAAAGAAACAAGACTTGCTTATTAATATAGAAGAGATGATGCATAATGTTGGACATAGTGAGAGAAGTGATGCCGTAGTTGAGCCTACTTTATCTAAACAATGGTTTGTTAAGATGAGACCTCTTGCCGATAGAGTTCTTGATAATCAAAAAAATAAAGATACTAAAGTAAACTTTGTACCAGTTCGTTATGAGAAAACAATGAATCACTGGATGGAAATTACTTATGACTGGTGTATATCTCGTCAATTATGGTGGGGACATAGAATACCTGCTTGGTATAAAGGTGATGAAGTATATGTTGGAATGGATGCACCAGAAGGTGATGGTTGGGTACAAGATGAAGATGTACTAGATACTTGGTTTTCATCTGCTTTATGGCCATTTTCAACACTAGGTTGGCCAGAAGAGACCGATTTATTTAAAAGATATTATCCTAATAATGTCTTAGTAACTGGTTATGATATTATTCCATTTTGGGTTAATCGTATGACTTTCCAAGGATTAGAGTTTACAAATAAAAGACCATTTAAAGATTGTCTTATCCATGGACTTATTCGTGATAAAGAAGGACGTAAGATGAGTAAGTCTTTAGGTAATGGAGTAGATCCTATGGATGTTATTGATAAATATGGAGCGGATTCTCTTAGATTTTTCTTAACAACAAATACTGCTCCAGGTACAGATTTAAGATATGATGAAGAGAAAGTTAAATCTACTTGGAACTTTATTAATAAATTATGGAATGCTTCTCGTTATGTATTAATGAATCTTGAAGATATGAAAACATCAGGATATGATTATCAAAATTTAAGTAAAGCTGATAAATGGATTTTAACCTTAAAAAATAATTTAATTAAAGATGTTATTAAAAATATGGATAGTTATGACTTTCATAATGTTGGTAATATGTTATATAAGTTCATTTGGGAAGATTTTTGTGATAACTATATAGAGTTAAGTAAAGCTTTAATGAATGATACTACTAAGAGTGTTTTACTAGATGTTTTAACAACTATATTAAAACTTCTTCATCCATTTATGCCTTATGTAACAGAAGAAATTTATTCTATGTTACCATTTAAAGATAGTGAATCTATTGTAATTAGTACTTATCCTAAGTATGATAGTGAAACTGTATTTAATAAAGAGATGGAAGAAATATCTAAAGTTATTATTGATTTAAGAGAGATTAGAAATTTAAAAGCTACTAATGATATTAAGAAAAATGATTTAGTAATGTTTAGTACTAATAGTGATTTAGAGTATATTTATAAATCACAATTAAAGATTACTGATGATATTATAATTAAAGAGCCTTTAGAAGATTATCAATCTATTAACTATAAATCTACTTTAATTAACATTACTTATTTCTTTAAAAATGAAGTTAATAAAGAAGAATTAGAAGATAATATTAAGAAGTTAAAAGATTCTATTAATAGACGTAAGAAATTACTTAGTAATGAAAACTATGTTAATAAAGCACCTAAGAATATAGTTAATCTTGATAGAGAAAAGTTAAAAGAAGAAGAAACTAAACTTAAGTTATTAGAAGAACAATTATAGGTTCTTCTTTTTCCTATATGCAAAATTTATAGTGACATTTATAGTGACATTTATAGTGACATCTAGTATAATTGTAATTGGAGGTTACTTAAATGATAGGATTGATAGAGGATAAAAGAACAGAGTTTAAAATAAAACTTACAGACAATATTGAAAAAGAAGTAATTGCTTTTTTAAATACAGATGGTGGGAATATATTTATAGGTGTAGATGATAAAGGAAATATAAAAGGTTTAACAGGAAATTTAGATTTATTACAAAGAACGATAAAAGATAGAATAAAAGACAATATTATGCCATCAGCTTTAGGATTATTTGATGTTATATTAAACCAAAAGAATGATAAAAAATATATTCAAATAATCATTGCTAAAGGAAATGAAAGGCCTTATTATTTAAGAGGGATGGGTATGACACCAGATAGTTGTTTTATTAGAATTGGTTCTTCAGTAGAGAGTATGAATCAAGAAGATATATTAAATTTGTTTTCTAAACGCACAAGGAATTCTTTAAAAAATATAAAATCACCTAAACAAAATTTAGAATTTAAAACCTTAAAGATTTATTATCAAGAAAAAGGGTTTGAAGTAAATGATAATTTTTTAAGGAAACTTGACTTTTATAATGATAATAATGAATTTAACTATCTAGCTTACTTATTAGCAGATAATAATAATATTTCTGTTCAATTTGCTAAGTATAAAGGCAATAACGTTTCTAATTTAATAGAAAATGAAGATTTTGGATTTTGTTCTTTAGTAAAAATAACTGATAACATTTTAAATAAAATAATGTTAGAGAATAGAACATACACTAAAATTGAATATAAAACTAGAAAAGAGATTAAGTTGTATGATTATAATGCAGTTAAAGAGTTGGTAACAAATGCTCTTGTTCATAATGATTGGTGCAATGGATATTCACCAAAGTTTGAGTTGTTTGACGATAAGTTAGTTATTTCATCAAATGGTGGGATTCAAGAAGGAGTCTCACAAGATGAATTTTTAGAAGGTTTTTCTAATCCTAGAAATCCTGAATTGATGAGAATTTTTAGGGATTTAGGATTTGTTGAACAATTAGGAACTGGTATACAAAGAGTATTAAAAAGCTATGATAAATCTATATTTAATTTTTTCCCAAATCACATAAGAGTTAGTATTCCTTTTAATGAAAACCAATTTAAAAATGAAACAAGTAAATTAAAATACGAATCATATATATTTCTTAATCAACTTCAAAAATCAATTATAAAATTAATTATGGATAGACCTAATATAACACAAGATGAATTAGCTAGGTTGCTTGATGTAAATAAAAGAACAATTATAAGAAATTTTAAAGTACTTATTGATAACAAATATATTGAAAGAATTGGTGCTAATAAAAATGGTTATTGGAAAATAACAGATAAGTTATTAGAAGAACAACTATAGGTTCTTCTTTTCTTCTAAAACTATCTTTACTTAAATAAAATGTAATGATAAAATCATAGTATAGAAAGGGTGATATTTGTGAAAAAGTATGGAAAAATAATTATTATTGTAGTAGGTATACTTGCTATAATTGCCTTGCTTGTTTTACTTTATTTTAAGACTGCTTTTATTAGTAAAAATGAAGTAAAAGACATTATTGCTGCTAATATGAATGTTAATAGTGGAGATTTATATTTTGAAGATATTGATTTTGAATTTGATAAAGGTGTTTATGAAGTAGAGGTTTACTATCAAAATAGAGATTATGAATATAAGATAGATGCTAAAGAAGGAAAAGTTATTTATACTGATTTTAGAAATATAAATACTAATAATAGTCAAAATAATTCTAATAATAACAATAGTAATGGTAGTAATAATAGTAACTCTAATAATCAAAATAGCCTTAATAATGTAACTGCTAGCATCTCTTTAGATGAAGCTAAGAATATTGCAGTTACTAGTGCAGGCGTTGATATTAATAGTGTAAAGTTTACAAGAGAAGAACTAGACCATGATAATCATACTTTAGTTTATGAATTAGAATTCTTTTATAATAATATAGAATATGATTATGAGATTAATGCTACTACTGGAGATATAATTAGTTACGATAAAGATAGTATATATGATTAGATTTTAGCCATAATAGAAATAAGGAGACAGTGATTATATGAAAAATATTTCTATATGGCAAGATAGTGTTAATGATAGTGATAAGTATAAAGCATTAGATGAAAATATAGATGTTGATATTTTAATAATTGGTGGAGGTATTACAGGTTGTAGTACCTTTTATCAATTTAAGGATGATAAGAGAAAAATAGCTTTGGTAGAGAAAAATAGACTAGGTAGTGGAGCATCTAGTAGAAGTAGTGCTAAACTTACATTCTTACAAGAGGATATTTATACTAGACTTAATAATATTTTTGGAAAAGATAAAGCATATTTATATTATCGTAGTCAAAAAGAAGCTTTAAGAGTAGTTAAAGATATTGTAAATAAAGAAAAAATAGATTGTGATTTTAAGAGTAGTAAATCATACCTTTATACGTTAGATTCATTAAATATTAAGAAAATAGAAAAAGAAAAGAAGTTACTTTCATCTTTTGGTGAGAAAACTACTTATATTAAGAAATTACC
>CALVVC010000048.1 GCA_944363755.1 uncultured Bacilli bacterium | reverse complement strand
ATCAATAATCGCTTCATGAGTATTAGGATAACTTATCCATAAACACTTATCTTTATTAATAATTTTATGATTCTTATAACTAATAGTAGTTCTTTTACCTTGTACAAGCTTACCTAAATAAACTTCATTTTTAAGTATTGTCTTAATAGCATTACTATTCCATTTAATCTCTTCACGTGCTTTATTACTAACAATATTTAACTTTATCCCTTGTCTATATTTATGAAGTGATGGACTAGGTATGTTTTTATCATTTAAGCATTTAGCAATAGCAGAGTAGCCATAGCCCCTTAAATATAGATTAAATATATCTTTAACGACTAAACAAGCTACTTCATCAATAACTAACTTATTATTATCAGAACTATCTACTAAATAACCAAAAGGAGCGAAAGGGGAGATAAACTCACCTTGTTTCATCTTAGAATTAAAAGCACTTCTAATATTATTAGAAACATCCTCTAAATACCATTCATTAACAAGACCATTAATTTGTCTAGACTTTTTATTACCAGGATTTTCTGTATCAGCATTATCAGATAAACTAATAAATCTAACATTCCACTCCCTAAATTTATTATTAATATATCTCTCTACAATCTCCATATCCCTTGAAAATCTAGATTGACTCTTACACAAAACAATATCAATTTTCCCATTTTCACAGTCCTTAATTAATCTTTCAAACTCTGGTCTATAAGTACCTGCTCCAGATAAATCTTCATCACAGTATTCACCCACTAATTTATAACTAGGGTTATTATTAACAACCTCCATTAACATATGTCTTTGATTTTTAATAGACTCACTATCGTCTAATCTATTTAACTTATCTTTATCTTCAATAGAAAGTCTTAAATAAATCGCTACTCTAAAGACCTCTTTCATTCTAAACTCATCTCAAGAGTAGTAATAATTCTATATAATTTATCATTAACTAATTTCTTAAAAAAATCATCACTAATAGATTTATCATATTCACATAAAACATTATAAGAACACATAAAAAATCACTCCTCATTAATCTATATTAAAAAGAGAAGTGATTTATTATTAAACAGAAACATGAATAAAACTATTCAAATAATTTAATACAATATCAATTGCTTCATCTACAGGTATTACTAACCAATTATTATCAGCTAGACTCAATATTCTTTTATAACCGGGATTAGTTAAAATATTTGTTATTCTATTAATAATATCACTCATATTGTTTTCCTTCATATTCTTATCATTAAATATTAATAGTTCAAAACATTTAAGTAATTTGCTTTTATCAAGCATTGTATTTTTTATAAAATAACAGAAATCAAATATATCTTTATATCTTGTTGATCTTATTCCAAATTTTAATAAAGATTTCAATTTTTCTGTAAAGATCTGTTCTTTAGAATTAACAAGTAAACTTACTTCTTCATCAAGTATAGTTAAATCGAAAAACAACTCATCCTGTTCTATCTCCAAATACTTATTAACTCCTATGTCTAATTTTGTATTTATAATATTATTAAATTTATCTTTAATTGATATATTTAATCTTTTACCATCATAGTCTTGATGATGTAGTTTTTCTATATTTCCTGTTATTTCAATAGTTATACCATCATTAACAGTATTTAATATATTAATAAATTTAACTATTGATGTGTTATCTAATGAATATCTAATAAAATCTAAATCTAAATCTCTAGTTGCTCTACGAATATCTTTAGATATATTATGTATTACAACTCCACCTTTAATAGTAATATTATTCTTAAAATTACTCTTATAAATTTTATCTAATATAATATCTTGGCACACCTTAGAAGATGCCTCTATTCTTTTATATCCTAATTTTACATATTTATCTGTTAAATCGTTTAAATTCATTTAAAATACCTCATCCATCAAAATTTTATAAAATTTTTCACCCTCTTTAAAAACATTTAAATATTCTTCAATTAATGACATATCTAACTCATCAACAATCTTCCTATAATTTGTTATAATTTCTTTATATAAATCATATCCAATTTTATTTTTATAACGTACTAAGTCAATTAGTAATCTTTCTTTATTATATATTTTTATAGTTACTCCTTCGTATTCATATGAAGTTATTCCTAATATATATAATTCGTCTTTCATTCTAATTTGATTAATTTCATTATTATTAATATTAGTGGAATTCCTACTAGTACATAATGTAATCTTTTCTGGAATGACATCTGTAAACCCATAATAATAATAAGCTGATAGACCACTAACTACAGCATAAGGATACTTTTTCTCTATTATAGATAGATAATGAATATTTGGTTGTTCAGAATATATCCCATTTTCTATTTTATAAATAGATTTGTTTTTTAAAGCCTTTTTTAAATTATAGTCTGATTTAAATTTCTTTATTACCTCATTATAATTATATAACACTCTTACCACCTAATATAATTTTAAAGTAAAAACCACCATTAGTCAATAGAAATGGTGGTTTTTACTTTAAAATGTAACGAAGACTAATCCATACTAATAAAAGAAGTGATTTAATACTTAAGAAATTAATAAATATTATTTTTTAAGAGCTTTCATAATCTCATCTTCACTAATAGGACCTTGTCTTTGAATCTTTATATCATTACCAGTACAATCAACAATCGTGCTAGCTTCCCCAAAAGATACATTGCCTAGAACCATACCATCAAGAGTAGGGCATTCTATCTCTATTTCATCTAAACTTTTACATACATCCTTACCAGAGTTATTAGCACTCGTTAAAAATAAAGGACTACCAACTTCTTTAATTAATTCTTTTAAAAATGGAGTAGGAGCCATCCTAATAGCAAGTTCATCTGTTTCTCGTGCACCGGCATTATTAATATAAGAAAGTACATCAGATCTTTTGTTTAAGACTAAAGTAATAGGACCAGGCATAAAAGCTTTAATTAATTTAAGAGCATTTTCATTAACAATGGCAATACTTTTAATTTGTTCTATATCACTACACACAACAGGAAAAGACTTAGTAGAAGAACGATTTTTAACACTAACTAACTTAAGATAAGCCTTACTTGAATTAATCCTAGCACATATTCCATAAACAGTATCAGTAGGAACACTAATAACACCATCATTTTTAAGAACATTTGCAACTTCTTCTATTTCACGTTGTTTATATCGCTTCATAAATTCACCTTCCATTTAAAGAATTGTATCACTGACCAATAAGACTTGCAAGTAATGTAGTAAGAAATGCCGTAAGAAATGTCGTAAGAAAATGATGGATTATTGCATTTACTCCTCTTAAATAATAATATAAAATTAATCTATAAGACGGTGATATTAATATGTTAAAAAATATTGAAGGAACAACTATAAAAATAAAGTTCAAAGATGAAATACTAGAACTATCAAAAGACTTAAAAGAACAAATAAATAATTTTTGGGAACAGAGTAAGAAAGATAATCTTAGTCTTTTTAATGGCGAGCTAATTTGTGTAAGTGAATATAAAAAGACAAATAATTTAATAGAGATTACTTGTAAAAGAACACTTTATTCACATCATTTATATGATGAAAGAGTAGGTCTACCTAAAGAATATAGTTGTCATAACTTAGTTGTAGGATGCTTATTAGAAACTAATGACAATTATTATGTAATAGGGGAAATGGAAAGTAATACTTCAGTTCCTAACTGTTTACAAATACCAGGAGGTAATGTTGATAATACTGATATTAAAGAAGAAAGGGTAGATATATTTAATGCTCTAATAAGAGAATGTAAGGAAGAGGTAAATATTAATTTACAAGATAAAAATATTGTAGAAAGTTTTGAGATAAAATATATAAGTTTACCAAATGAAATATCTAATGCCTATCTCATTATCGCTAAAAGTAAGTTAAGAATGACTAAAAATGAAGTGATAGAATACTACAAAGAATATTTAAAATATCTAAAAGATAATAACTTAGAAATAGAATTCACTAGACTTCACTTTATAAATAAGAAGAAAGTTAAAGAAGAATTAGATAGATTAAAAAATCCTAAAAGAAGTTACTTAGAAGATTTATTAGAAATAGATAGTTATAACAAAAAATAATACTAATTATAAGTGATTTATATTAGTTTTTTTTACTATTGACAATTGAGCGATTATTCAACTATAATGAAGATGGTTGAGTAAGAATTCAACTATAACATATAATATTAATAGGATGTGATGATATGTCTAGAAATGAATTTTCATGTGATTGTAATATTATCCATAAGGAAGCAGTAGATAAGGTATTAGATAAAATGCCTTCAGAAAATACTTTTAATCATCTAGCAGACTTATTTAAACTAATAGGTGATACAACAAGATGTAGAATCCTTTTTGCACTTGATCAAGATGAGATGTGTGTCTGTGACTTAGCAAATGTTTTAAATATGACTAAATCAAGTGTTTCTCATCAATTAGCAACCCTAAGAAGAAGTGGTATTGTTAAATGTAGAAGAAGTGGTAAAGAAGTATATTACACTTTAGATGATGACCATATTGTTAAACTATTTGAAATAGGACTAGAACATATTAATCATAAAGGATAGAAAGAAGGAAAGAATATGAAAGATTATAAATATAAAATAGAAGGATTAGATTGTGCAAATTGTGCCAATAAATTAGAAGAATCTTTAAGAAAAATAGATTTAATAGAAAATGTCTCTATTAGTTTTATGATGGAAAGGCTCTCATTTAGTTGTAGTGAAGATAACTTAAATAATGCCCTAAAACAAATTAAGAAAGTAATAAGAAGAGAAGAACCAGATGTAAGTATCGAGGAGGTATAACATGACTAAAAAGATGAAGAAAAAGTTAATTAGAATTATTATATCTTTTATCTTACTAGTATTGGCATTTATCCTTAAACTAGATAATGTTATCATTAATGACATTCTATTTATTATCTCCTACCTAATAGTTGGTTATGATATCATCTTAAAAGCTTTAAGAAACATCACAAGAGGAAAAGTCTTTGATGAAAACTTTTTAATGACTATTGCAACTATAGGAGCCTTTTTTATAGGTGAGTTTCCTGAAGCAGTTGCAGTAATGCTATTCTATCAAGTAGGAGAACTATTCCAAAGTTATGCTGTTGATAAATCAAGAAAGTCTGTTGCATCTTTAATGGATATAAGACCAGATTATGCCAATCTTTATCATGATGAAAAAACAGAAATAGTAGATCCTAATAAAGTTAAAATTGGTGATATTATCTTGATAAAACCAGGAGAAAAAATACCTTTAGATGGTATCGTAGTAGAAGGTAACTCTCTTCTTAATACTCTTGCTCTAACAGGAGAATCTATGCCAAGAAGTGTAACTGAGACTGATGAAGTATTAAGTGGATGTATTAATAATGAAGGAATACTAAAAGTTAAAGTAACTAAAAAGTTTGGTGAATCTACTGTTAGTAAAATCTTAGACTTAGTAGAAAATGCTAGTAGTAGAAAATCTAAATCAGAAAACTTTATCAGTAAATTTGCTAAATACTACACTCCAATAGTTGTAATAATCGCTATTCTTCTTGCCTTTATTCCACCTTTAATATTAGATACTAACTTTAAAACTTGGATATATAGAGCCTTATCATTCTTAGTTGTCTCTTGTCCTTGTGCCTTAGTAATATCAATACCTCTAAGTTTCTTTGGAGGAATTGGTGCCTCATCTAAAATAGGAGTTTTAGTAAAGGGTAGTAACTATTTAGAAGCCCTTGCCAACACTGAAATAGTTGTTTGTGATAAGACAGGAACTCTAACCGAAGGAATCTTCAAAGTCCAAAAAGTTAATACTATAGATTACTCAAAGGAAGATTTACTAAGATATACAAGTTATGCAGAGAACTATTCCAATCACCCGATTGGCTCATCTATTAAAGAAGCTTATGGCAAAGATATTAATGAAAAACTAGTTACAAAAACTAAAGAAATTAAAGGTAAAGGAGTTATTGCCAAAGTCGAATCTAAAGAAGTTTTAGTAGGTAATGAGAAATTAATGGAAGAATATAACATTGACTACATTAAGAGTAATGATATTGGAACTGTTATTTATATCGCTATTGATAAGAAATATGCAGGTTCTATCATTATCTCTGATAAAATTAAAGATGATGCTTATAAAGCAGTTAAAGAATTTAGAGAAAATAATGTTAAGAAAATAGTAATGTTAACAGGAGATAGAGAAGAAATTAGTAAAAATGTCTCAAAAAAATTAAAGCTAGATAATTACTATGCTGAACTACTACCTCAAGATAAAGTTAAAAAAGTAGAGTCTTTAATGCAAGAAAAAAGTATTGATGGTAAACTAGTATTTATAGGAGATGGTATTAATGATGCTCCAGTTCTAGCCTTATCAGATATAGGTGTAGCCATGGGTGGCCTTGGTAGTGATGCTGCAATAGAAGCTTCAGATATTGTCATTATGACAGATGAGCCATCTAAACTAGCAAGTGCCATTAAAATAAGTAAAAAGACTATGCAAATAGTAAAAGAAAATATTTGCAATCACAGTTAAAATAGTAGTATTATTAACGAGTGCCTTAGGTCTAACTTCAATGTGGCTAGCAGTCTTTGCTGATGTTGGTGTTTCTGTTATCGCCATCATTAATGCTTTAAGAATACTAAGAGTAAAGAAGGATTAATTATGAAGAAAATAGTTTTAAAAATAGGTGGAATGACTTGTAGTGCCTGTTCTTCTGGTCTTGAAAAATATCTAAATAAGCAAGTTGGAATAAATAATGCTACTGTTAATCTAGTCTTATCTATCGCTACTATCAACTATGAAAATATAACAGTTAAAGATATAGAAAGATATATTAAAGAAGCAGGTTTTACTAGTCTAGGAGAATTTAAGGGAATAGAAGATAAAGTTACTAATAAAACTGATAAAATAAAATTAATTCTTTTAGGATTATTAATTATCTTTATGATGTATATCTCTATGGGAAGTATGTTAAACCTACCAACTATTCCTTACCTTAATCACAAATATCCTCTTATTTTATCCACAACTCTGTTAATAATTACTTTCGTATATTTAATTTATGGACTAGATATAATTAAAAGTGGCATAAAGAATTTACTTCATAAGATGCCTAACATGGATACCCTTGTTATGTTTAGTGTCATCTTTAGTTTTTTATATAGTCTTTATAGTTATATAAATATCTTAGAAGGTAATAGTACTTACATCCATAACTTATATTTTGAATCTACTTGTATGGTCATCTATTTTATTAAACTAGGACGTATTATCGAAAACTCAAGTAAAGATAAGACTAAAGATGCTATTAGGAAATTAGTACAAATAACTCCAAGTTATGCTATAGTTAAAAAGAATGATAAAGAGTTAAAAGTAACTATTGATGAAGTAGAAGTAGGGGATACTCTAATTTGTAAACAAGGAGAGAAAATAGCAGTAGATGGTATTGTTACTAAAGGTAAAACCTATGTTAATGAAAGCTTTATTACAGGAGAAAGCACTCCAGTCCTAAAAGAGAAAGACTCAAAGTTAATCGCTGGATCTGTTAGTTATGATGGAATTATTGAGTATATTGCTAA
>CALVVC010000047.1 GCA_944363755.1 uncultured Bacilli bacterium | reverse complement strand
GCCATTTTTTCGTTTTTCTTTTTTGAAAAATAATAATCAGAATCACATGATTCAACTACCTTTAGATTAGAATTCATGTCGCTAATATTTTGAAAATAAAATTTTTCAAGTAAGAAGTCATTGTTAAATTTTATATTTTCAATACTGTTAATTAAAATGGATGCTTGAGATTTTGCCCAAAATAATGAAGAGTATAATTTATAGTTGTTTTCATTCTTTAAAGAAAAATAATTTGGCAATTCTAACAAAAAGGAAATTATTGAACTTGTAAATAATGCAAGCATTATTTCATATAGTTTTCCTTTATCTAATAAAAGTAAAAATGGTAAAGATCCTATTCCAAGAATAAAACTTATTATTAATATATTTCTATGCGCTTTCATCGTAATCTCCTTTTCTTTTTGCTATATATTCTATCATATTTTTTAATAATTGTGTTAAAGATTGAAAATAACTAAACAAATGAAAAATACTTATTTTAGGTACCCAAAAGTTAACACAAAAAATTAGGTACCCAATTAGGTACCCAAAGTATTAAAAATAGTCATTATATAGTTAAAAGTGAATATTAAGAAAAGCTTTATTTTATAAGGATTTGCATAATATTCATAAACTTGCGTAATTGATTTTATTTGGCCCCCTGAAGGAGCCTTATGGCTCCGCTTTTTGTTTGTTTAAATTATCTCAAAACTTTGATATAATTATATTAATATAAATTAGAGGTGAGATTCATTATGCAAAATAAATTTAATTTAACTAGAGAACAGAATGTATTTATTGCTAAAAGAAATATAGTTGATTATATTTGGAAAAGTGCAAATTTAGAAGGAATTGAGGTTACTTATCCACAGACCCAAATAATTTATGATGGGGGTGTTGTTAATGGTTTAACAGTGGATAATATTATTGCAATTAATAATTTGAAATATGCATGGCAATTTATATTAGAAAATAAAGATATTAATTGTGATTTAAAAGTATTATTTAATTTACATAAATTAACTTGTGATAAATTAGTTTTAGATCAAGATTTAGGTAAATTAAGAACTACTTGGAAACCTCAATTTCCTATTGAAAGTCAAATTGAAGAAGAATTAGAAAATTTACTTAATCAACCTCTTAAGACTAAAACAGAAATAGCAATAGAAGTTATGTTATGGGTTATGAGAAGACAAATGTTTATAGATGGTAATAAGAGAGTTGGTATGTTATTTGCTAATAAAATAATGATAGATAATGGTTGTGGTATTATAACTATTTCGCAAAATAACCAAGCAACTTTTTTTGAAAAACTTATTAAATTTTATGAAACTGGGAATAATACTGATTTAAAACAATGGATTTATGAAACTAGTGTAGATGGAATTGATATGAATTGCATGGACGATAACAAGGTTGTATATGGTAATCCTTGTAATATAATTAGAGATAATAATTAATATAAATTACAATTTGCGTTTTTTAATAAATATCAATTTATTGAGGTGAATTATGAGTGTATATGATTTAACTATAGATGAATTAATAGAATATTTTCTAAAAATTGGTGAGAAAAAATATTATGCTACAGAACTTTTTTCTTGGCTATATAATAAGAGAATTACTTCTTTTAAGGAAGTGACTAATATAAAAAAAGAGATAAGAGAAAAATTAGGTGTTGACTTTATTATTTCTAATATAGAGATAATTGCAGTAGAACTTGGAAAAGATGTTAGAAAGTATTTATTTAAGTTAAAAGATGGTGAACATATTGAAGCAGTTCTTATGAGGCATGATTATGGAAATAGTCTTTGTATTTCTAGTCAAGTAGGATGTAATATGGGATGTAAGTTTTGTGAGTCAGGTAGACGTAGGAAGGTACGTAATTTAACTACAGGGGAAATGGTAGAACAAATACTTAAAGTAGAGCTTGATGCTAACCTTAGAATAAGTCATGTTGTTATTATGGGAATAGGGGAGCCTTTTGATAATTATGATAATATCTGTAATTTTATTAAAATTATCAATCATCCTAAAGGACTTAATATAGGATCAAGGCATATAACGGTATCTACTTGTGGACTTGTTCCTAAAATATTAGAGTTTAGTAATTTTCCTTATCAAGTAAATCTTGCGATTAGTTTGCATGCAGCGAATGATAAATTAAGACGTGAGATTATGCCTATTGCAAAAGTATATCCTTTAAAAGATTTAATCAGTGCTATTAAGAAATATTTAGAGAAGACTAACAGAAGAGTAACTTTTGAATATATAATGTTATCTTCTGTTAATGATAGTAAAGAGGATGCATTAGAACTTGTGAATTTACTTAAAGGAATAAACTCATATGTTAATTTAATACCATATAATGAAACAGATGCTTTACAGTTTAAGAGAAGTAATCCTTTAACAATTGCTAAGTTTTATGATATACTAAAGAAAAATAATATTACAGTTACAATTAGGCGAGAATTTGGTGGCGAAATTAGTGCTGCTTGTGGACAGCTTAGAAGTAAGAAGGAGGATATATGAAATCGTTTTATTTAACTGATGCAGGAAAGGTTAGAGATCATAATGAGGATAGTGTTTTAATAGTACATAATAGTGATAATGATACACTTATGGCTATTGCTGATGGTATGGGGGGACACTCTGCAGGAGAAGTAGCATCTTCTATCGCTATAACTCATCTTGCTAAAGACTTTAATGAGAATTTTCATAATATGTCTAAGATGGATGCTGTTAATTTTTTACGTGATAGTGTTAATGAGATAAATGATAGTATTTTTAGACATGAGAAAACTCATCCTGAAAGTAAGGGTATGGGAACAACTCTTGTTACGGCAATTATTACTAAAGATTATATCTTGTTTGGTAATATTGGAGATTCATCAGGTTTTGTTATGAAAGATAATAAACTTCATAAAGTAACATATGATCATACATTAGTAAACTTATTAGTTTCAGCAGGTGAGTTAACAGAAGAAGAAGCGAAAGATCATCCTAAGAAAAATGTTTTGATGAAAGCACTTGGGGCTAATGATCCTATCGATATAGATATCTTTGATTGTGATATGGAAATAGATGCAATTCTTTTATCTAGTGATGGACTTACTAATATGTTAGATGAAGAAGCAATAGAAAGAGTCTTAATTGGAGAAGGAGATATAGAAGATAAAGTTATTAAACTAATTAGGAAAGCTAACAATAGAGGGGGAACTGATAATATATCAGTAGCATACTTAATTTTAGGAGAAGGTGAAGAATAATGGTTACAAAGGGGCAAAAAATTAATGATCGTTATGAGATAATTAAATCAATAGGCGAAGGTGGTATGGCTAATGTCTATCTTGCATATGATACTATACTTGATAGAAATGTAGCGATAAAAGTATTAAGGGGAGACCTTGCAAATGATGAAAAATTTGTAAGACGTTTTCAACGTGAAGCCCTATCAGCTTCTAGTCTTTCTCATCCTAATATCGTTGCCATGTATGATGTTGGAGAAGATGATGGACTATACTATATTGTCATGGAATATGTTGAAGGAAAGACTCTAAAACAATTACTAAAAAAACGTGGTAGTCTAACTTTATCAGAAGCGATTGATATTATGTTACAACTAACAGATGGTATGGCTCATGCACATGACTCTTATATCGTTCATAGAGATTTAAAACCACAAAATATTATGATCCAAGATGATGGACAGATAAAAATAACAGACTTTGGTATTGCTATGGCTCTTAACTCAACCCAGTTAACACAAACAAATTCTGTAATGGGGTCAGTTCATTACCTTCCTCCTGAACAAGCAGCTGGTAAAGGTACAACTATTAAAAGTGATATCTATTCGATGGGAATTATTTTCTATGAGTTACTTACAGGAGAACTTCCTTTTAAAGGAGACAGTGCTGTTGAAATAGCTTTAAAACAAATGAAAGAGCCTCTTCCTGATGTTCATAAACTAAATAATGATATTCCTCAAAGTATTGAAAATATTATTTTGAAATCAACTGCTAAAAACCCTAAAAATAGGTATGATGATGCTAAGAGTATGCATAATGATTTATTAACTGCTTTAAATGATGATAGAATAAATGAAGAGCCTTATGTTTATCCATATCCTGAAAATGAAGTAGATGATACTACTAAGATAATGAAGCCAATTAGTGATGATGAAGGTATCGCTATACCTATTACTGATGAAAAGGTAAAAAAATCAAATAAATTAATTATAGCATTATCAATAATCGCTGGAGTTATTGTAATTTCTTTAATATCAGTATTCTTTATAATACCAGTTGTTACTGCTGAAAAAGATGTAAAAGTACCAGATGTTAGTGGGATGACTGTTAGTAAAGCAGAAGATATGCTAGAAGATGCAGGGCTTACTGTTAATAGTAAAATTAAAGAAGTAAGTAGTGAAGATGTTAAGAAAAATAGAATAATTAGAACAGATCCTAGAAGTGGTTCTACTGTAAAAGAAGGGACAAGAGTTACATTATATAAGTCAACTGGTGTAAAAACATATGAACTTGAAAATTATGTAAATATGGATGTTGATGAAGTAAAAGAGACTTTAGAAGATATGGGACTTGTTGTTAAAATTCAAGAAATAGAGCCTGATTCTACAACTTGTGGTGTTATAGGACAAAATCTTGTTATTTCTCAATCACTTGATGAAGGTAGTGAAGTTAAATCAGGTGATAATATAACATTAACAGTTTTACAAGATATTACATTCCCAGATTGGTATTTGCAAGATGAGAGTGTTGTAACTACTTGGGCTAATAATGCTTGTGTAACTGTAACTACAGAATATCAAGATACAACTGATAAAACTAAAGATGGAAAGATACTTTCACAATCACGTCCTAATGGTTCTACTGTTAAAAATAATGATAGTGTAACTATAACAATTGGTAGATTAGTAGAATCAAATACTGAAGATACTACAACAGAACAAGAAGGAAATAATAATAATAATAATAATAATAATGATAATAATAATAATTCATCAAATTCAAGTTCTCAAAGTGATGATTAGGAGAGATAATGCAAGGACAAATAGTTAAAATAAGTAGTAATAGACATATAGTATCTAGTAATAATAAAACTTATAATACAGTGCCTAGAGGTAAATTTAGAAAAGATAAACTTATACCTAAAGTTGGAGATTATGTTATATTTAATGAAAAAAGCTTAGTAATAGAAGAAATATTACCTAGAAGAAATACCTTTAATAGACCTATGGTTAGTAATATAGATAGAGCTTTCATTGTTACAAGTCTTGTTAATCCAGATTTTTCTTTAGGTTTATTAGATAAATTTATCGCTCATATGGAACTGCAAAAGATAGATGTTGTTATTTGTTTAACTAAGATTGATTTAGTTAGTAAAGAGACTTATGATAAAATAAAAGAGATAATGGTATATTATACTAATATAGGGTATCCTGTTCTTACTAATTTAGAACTTAATAAAATAAAAAAACTTATTAAAGATAAGACAGTTGTCTTTATAGGACAGACTGGAGCAGGGAAGAGTACTCTTTTAAATAAATTAAATCCTAAATGGAACTTAAAGACAGGAGAAGTTTCTCTTGCTTTAGGTAGAGGGCGTCATACAACTAGAAATGTAGAATTATATGATTTCTTAGATGGTAAAGTATTAGATACTCCTGGTTTTTCAGCTTTAGATTTTTCTATTTATAAAAAAGAAGATATTAAATATGCTTTTAGAGAGTTTTTTAATTATTCTTGTCCTTTTAGAGATTGTTCTCATACTAAAGAAAAAGAATGTATGATTAGAAAGGCTGTGTTTAATGGAGAGATTCTTAAAAGTAGATATGAAAGTTATTTGAAGTTTTTTGAGGAGGCGGTTAAATGATTAGTGCATCTTTTTTAACTAGTAAAGATATACCTAATACATTAAAAAAGTTGAATAATACTGATGTAGATTTTATTCATGTAGATGTTATGGATGGTAAGTATGTAGATAATAAATCATTGCCATTTAAAGAGATGAGACATATTTATAAATATACAGATAAAAGATTAGATGTTCATTTAATGGTAGCATCTCCTAGTAATTATATTAGTGATTATGCTAGTTTAAATACTGAGTATATAACTATACATTTAGATACTTTAGAAGATACTTTAAGTAACTTAAAACTAATTAAGAGTTATGGTATTAAAGCAGGACTTGCACTTAATCCAGATGATAAAGTAGATAAATTAATACCTTATTTACCATATATAGATTTAATATTAGTAATGGGGGTTATACCTGGTAGTGGGGGACAAAAGTTTATTAATAAGACTCTTAGTAAACTTAAAGAATTAAAAGTCTTAAAGAAAGAATATAAAGACTTTAATTTTAAAATAAGTGTAGATGGAGGAGTTAATAATTTAGTTTTAAAAAAAATAAATAATTTAACAGATATTATAGTTAGTGGTAACTATATAATTAGTAGTGATAATTATCAAGAGAAAATAAATAGTTTACGTTTTTAAAGTAAGATGCTATAATTTATTTAGAATAAGGAGGGAGACTTTATGGATAATAAGAATGATAATAATAAAATTAATGAAGAAACTCCTAAAGTAATAACACCTTTGATAGATAATAGTGTAAATTCTACTAAAGTTAATAATGAACCTAAAGTAGTAGAAGTTTCTAATACTAAAGAGGTTAATCAACAACCTATAAATACAGGTAATAGTCAAGGTAATACAGGTTCAAAAAAGAAAAAAGGTCATCCTATATTCCTAGTATTATTAATGTTATTTCTTTTTGCTTTTGTTTTCTTTTTACCAGAAATATCACAATTTATTACAGACTATAAAAATGAAAAGACAGGTGTTAATGAGTTAAAGAGTGGAACTATGAGTTGTACTTTTAGAAATTCTACTGATAATTTAGATTATACTTATGATTTAAGTTTTAAATATGATAAAAATAGATTAAAGAGTAGTAGAATGACTACTACTAGTAGACTATCAGATACTGCAACTAATAGTAGTGTTTTAACAGAAAGGGAAGATTCATGTCAGTTTTTAAAGACTGTTTTAGATGAAAATGATATTGGTATGAGTGCAGATTGTAGTGTAAGTGCTGCTGTTCAAATAACTACTCAAAATATTGATTATGAAAAACTTAATATGGATTTTATTACCGATAATATTACAGAGTTTGAAGGATTTTATCCAGAGTATGAACTTAATCAAAGTGTAACTACTATAGAAAAAGAATTGGAAAATAATGGTTATACTTGCGAAAGAAATGAACAATAGAAAGAGGGTATATTGTTATGAATAAATATATCACAAATGCTACAGGGGGGGCAATTTATAATAATATAGTTACTTTCTTTTATAGTGTAAGTAGAATAGAGTAGGTTAATTCTATTCTTTTTTGTGTTTTAGAAAGGAGTAAGTTATGAAGAGATTATTGTTAGAAACAAGTTTTAGTAAAATATATATGATAGTAATGATAATTGTGACTCTATTAATATTAGGAGGATACTTTTCTTATGCTATGTTTACAGTAACAAAAGAAAAGAGTAATGCCATAACAATTGAAACCGGTAATTTAGTATATGATTTAACTGTAGATGGAGAAAAGAGTAATAAATTAATA
>CALVVC010000046.1 GCA_944363755.1 uncultured Bacilli bacterium | reverse complement strand
TCTTCAAACAAAGTTCGCCTTTGTTTGTTATCAATTTAATAATTTAAAAATGTAACATTTCTAAAAAATCTTAACAGCAAATTTTGGCAACAAGAAAAGTAGAATCTAAAATTAACTCTACTTTATTATATGTTCTATTTTGTTTTTTTTACTTCAGTAGTTTCTAATTTTTCTAAAACATCGCTAACTACATCAATTGCTTTAAGTCTCAATTCTTCTGCTGCTTTTTCTAAAACTGGTGTTCCTTTGGCAACGGCAAGATTAACTAAGTCTTGGCAGTTCTTTTTTATTTCTTCACCTTTTTTCTTAGCAATCTTAAGAGCTTTTTCTTTATCTAGATCTTCTAATTCAGCTTTGATTTCATCTACTTTACTTTCAAATAATGCTTTAACTTCTTCAGTATCTACTGATTTAATTTTAGAGATAACATTATCTAACTTTTCTTTTAAATCTTTTCTTGTTTCACTTCCTTTTTTAGGAGCGAATAAAAGCCCTAATCCTGCTCCAATCGCTGCACCTGCAACAAATTTTCCAATTCCACTTTTTTTACTCATCAATATCTCCCTTTCCTTTCCTATTAAATATACTTGTTATAAAATTAACAATACTACCAACGACAGTATCAGTAACTAAAGTTAATTTATTACTAACAGTATCAACTAAATTAAAGACACCATCTAAATTGTCTAACTTTTTCTTGGTATCATCTAAAATAATATCTACTTTATTTAGAGTATCTAATGCTTTTAAAGCTAGAACTATTAAAATAATTACTAATACTATTAATAGACTATCCAAAATTACCCCTAATAATTCCACTTTTTATTCTCCTTTCTTTTCATCATACATTGAATCAATTAAATCAAATAGATTATCTTCAATGCTAGTATTATCATTTTTAGATTTCTCTTCTGTAAATTTTTTTAAATCTGTTCTTCTGCCTGTCGCTTTTTCATGGGAAATATCTTTATAGTCAACATTATATTCTAATCCTAAGTCACTATAATATTCCTCTGCATCTCCCACAGTAACTTTGGCAACTGATGGAGTGTTATCATCGCTAATATCTAAAAGACTATCTTCTTCTTTAATAACAAAATCATCTGTTTCTTCCTCTTGTATTTTTTCTTTTTGTTTATTTGAAGTAAGTTCTTCTTCAAAGATATCATCGCTATTGCCATAAGCCTTTTCTCTTACACTATCTACATCTATATTTTTTGACTTATAACTACTAGTTATTCTAACTTCTTTTTTTGTCACAATATCGTCTTTTTTGTAATTTTGGTCTAAAACACCATAAATTGGCGAAATAATTGGTGAAGGATGAAATTCTTTTTTTTCTTTTTGCCTAGAAGCACTTCCGTATTCATGTATTTTTATTTCATTATCATTAAAGGCTCCATAAGGATTCTTATCTTCATGTTTCTCTCCTTGATATATTGGCCTTGTTTCTTTAACTTCTTTTTTTATAGGTTTAGGTTTTTCTTCTTTTTTTGGCTCTGTTTTAGGAAGTTGTTTTGGTTCTTCCTTCTTTTCTAAATCTATAAAATCATCATCTAAAATAGCTTTAAATTTAAAATCTCTATTAGGATTTTCAACTTTTTGTTCTTTTTTTTCTTCTTCAATAATTAAATCTTCTTTTGAAGTTTGCTTCTTAGGCTTATCTTCAACTATTATTTTTTTAGCAATGGGTTTTTCTTTTTTCTTAACTTCTTTTTTTTCTTCAACTTCTACATATTCTTCTTCAAATAGAGCATTTTTTAATTTATCTAAAAGTTTCATAATAGTATCACCTTTCTTTATTGTTCTTTTATTTCTATCCTATCTTCACTTGTATTATTATTTCCATATCCTTCATAGATACCATATTTTTCTTCATACTCTAGATAGGTATCCTTTGTTGCAGTACTTCCTTTAGGTTTCATAACGTCATATGTGTTCTCTTTATAATTTAAAACATTATTACCAATAAGGCTCTCTAAAACTGTTCTGTTAAATTCTAAAGATTTTAAAATACTACTCATATTTATAATAGCATATTTTATTTCTTTTTCCTTAACAAATGCTTCATTTTTACCATAATTATACATATATTCTACAAAGTATCTATCAGTATCTTTAATTTTTGTTATTTCTATATAACCTTTTTTCTTATTATAGTCTAGCTCTTTTGAAAAATATGCTTTTTTATTTATTTTATAGTTTATTTCTTCTTTATTATAATAACTAACAACATCAATATAAAAATAGTAAGTATTATTGTATTCATCTTTTAAACTAGCATTATATTCGTCTTTTTCTAATAATTTTAGGCCTCTAGGTATATAGTATTTATAACCATCAAAGACATTATTAGATAACTTAGTATTTTTTTCTAGCATGACATCTACTAATTCATCTATACTCATATTAGTTAAGTTAGTACAACCTGTAAGGGCTAAGATAGAAATTATTAATAAAATTATTTTCTTTTTCAATATGCAACACCTACTCTTATATAATTATAACAAATAAATATTTAATTTGTCAGTATTTTTGTGCAAAAAGATGATAGACATTTTTTCCTATTTTATTAAAACGCATCTCATATTCGCTCATAATTATATCAGCATCTGTTTTATGATAGTCAAATGAAATATCACTTAAAGCATAACCATTACTACTTAATGTTTCAAGAGAATAGATAAATAATTCTTCATTATCTGTTTTCATTTCTATTCTTTTAATATCTTTAAACAGTAAATTATACTTATCTAAAAATATTTTACTTGTTAAACGTCTATCGTGCCACCTTTTCTTTGGCCAAGGATCTGAGAAATTTAGATAAATCAAATCTATCTCTTTAAAAAATACTTTATCTATATCTAGAGCATTCATTCTAATTAGTTTTAAATTATCTAAGTCATCAGGTATTTTTTTTATCGCTCTTGCTAAAACACTATCAAACTTTTCTATGCCTATATAGTTAATATCTTTATATCTAAGAGCATTTTCTATAATAAATTTACCTTTACCCATACCTATTTCAATATATATAGGATTATCATTATTAAATAACTCTTTCCACTTCCCTTTTAAATCTTCAGGATTTTTAATTAAATATTTACAATTATTTAATATTTCTTCTTTATCTTTAACATTTCTTAACCGCATAATAAACCTCCAAGTCATATATGATATTTTATCATATATAGGATTTTTTTTGAATATAATAGATTAGAAAGTGAGGAAAAATATATGAATCAAGGTATGCCTATGTGGCCAAATAACCCTAATATGAATCCTAATATGGGAGGATGGCAAAATTTTAATAATATGAATCAAAGACTTAATAGTTTAGAAAATGAGGTAACTAGACTTGAGAGGCAAATGAGAAGACTAGAAAATAGAGTTAATAGAATTGAATCTGCTATTAGTAGTCCAAGAGATTTTAATGGTCAATCAACTGGTTATGGTAATAGTAATGATAAATATATGATGTAAAAAGATATGAGAGACTCTCATATCCTAGAAATTGTGACAGATAAGTTTTTACTTATTTGTCTTTTTTATAATCTTTTTTTAATAGTTGTTTCTTCTAAACTTGTAGTTAAGCTATTCTTTTTTTCTTCTATTTTATCTATTAATGTTATCGCTTCATCTGTATGACAATATGATCCTACAAGAGACTCTTCTGTAGATAACATTCTTTTACCAAGATTTCCTAATGATTCTAAAAGTTCCATGCTAGATTCATCTTCAGGATTTTCTTTTACTTTTTCATAGACTACTCCCATGATTGTTTGCAAATAACTATAATTTTCATTCATTTTATCTAATAATAAATCAAAGTTTTCCATAATATAATTTCTCCTTTATCTTTTTACTTACTTACATTATAGCATTTTCATATTAAAAGACTATTTTTTTATTTTTAGGATATACTAAAATTGACAGTTATTCTTAAATAAATTATACTTTATATAGGTTGTGATAAGAATGGAATTAAGAGTTTTAGAAAAAAATGAATACGAGAGTTTTGTAAAAACTAATCCCTATAAGAGTCACTTTTTACAGTCTTATGATTGGGGAGAGTTAGTAAAAAAAGAAAGAGGGCTTACTCCCTATTATTTAGGGCTTGATGATAAGGGGAAAATAGTAGGAGCATCTTTATTATTAAAGAAAAGTCTACCTTTAGGGTTATGCTATTTATATGCGCCAAGAGGGTATGTAATTAATTTTAATGATAAAAAAATATTAGATACTTTTACAGAAGAAATTGTTAAGTTTGCTAAGAGGAAGAAAGCAATTTATGTAAAGATAGATCCTGATATAATTTGGAAGAAGGAAGATTATAAAGGAGAAATAACTGAGGTTGAATCTAAAGATAAGAAAATTTATAATGAGTTATTAAAATTAGGTTATAAGCACTTAGGGTTTACTAAAAACTTTGAAAGTACACAACCAAGGTATACTTTTAGAATTGACTTAGAAAGACCTATGGAGGAAATTGAGAGTCATTTTTCTAAGACAACAAAACAAAGAATTGCTAAGTCTCTTAAACTTAAAACTAAAGTTGAAATTGGAACAGAAAAAGATTTAGAAACATTTTATCATTTGATGATGTTAACAGAGTCAAGAAAAGATTTTGTTTCTTATGGATTAGACTATTATAAAACATTATATAAATTATTTAATGAAGATAATAAAGCAACTTTATTCTTAGGTAAGGTTAATATTAAAGATAGCTTAGAAGTATTAGAGAATGATTTAGATGATGTTAATAAAAAAATAGATGAACTTCCTAAAGAGAATATGTCTAAGAGTGCTAAAAATAAGCTTAAGGAACTGACAAGACAAAAAGAAAATTTGGAAAAAGAAGTTTTTAAATATAATAACTATTTAAAAGAATATGGTGAAGAAGTAACATTATCTGCCCATATGTTAATAGAGTATGGAGATAAAGCATGGGTACTTTATGCAGGAAACCATAATATATTAAGTGAAACTTATGTTAATTACCATACATACTTTGAACATTTAAAGTTTTGTAAAGATAGAGGCTTAAAAATATATGATCAGTTTGGTACTATTGGTGATTTATCTAAAGATAATCCAAGACTTGGTCTACATGAGTTTAAGAAGAAATTCGGAGGAGACTATGTTGAGTTTATGGGGGAATTTGATTATGTAGTTAAACCTATTTACTACTTTGCTTTTACAAAGTTAGTACCAATTTATAGAAATATAATTAAGAAAAGAAAGAAGAAGGAACTTAATGATGAAATTAAAAGAGATTAGTTTTGATGAGTTAGAAAAATTTGCTTTAACTACTGATGAAGCGACTTTCCATCAGACTAGAGGATGGGCTAAATTAAAAGAACATAATGGATGGCGTCATTATGTAGTTGGGCTATATGATAAAGAAAAGATAAAGGGAGCAGCTTTACTTCTTGCAAAGCGTGTACCTATTGTTAAGAAGTATATGTTTTATTCACCTAGAGGTTTTTTAATAGATTATCATGACTATAATTTATTAAAAGAGTTTACTGAGGAAGTTAAAAAGTTTGCGAAAGTCAAGGGTGGTATTTTTATTAAGATAGATCCTTATGTTATGTATAAACAAAGAGATATTAATGGAGATTTAGTTAAAGATGGGATAGATAATAGTGATACTATCGATAATTTAAAAAAGTTAGGTTATAAACATTTTGGATTTAATTTAATGCAAGATTCCTTACAACCTAGATGGATGCATACTATTACAGTTAAAGATAGAACTCTTGATGATGTTATGAAAGATATGGATTCTAAAACAAGACAGATTTTAAGAAAAAATGAAAGACTTGGGGTAAAGGTACGTGAAATTACAAGAGATGAGTTACCTATATTTAAAGATATTATGCAACATACAGGAGAACGTCGTGAATTTATTGATAGACCTTTATCATATTATGAGAATATGTGGGATAGTTTGCATGATGATGGTATTTTAAAAATATTAATTGCTGAGATTGATTTTAATGAAGAGATAGAAAATACTAAAAAAGAAATTGATAATTTAAAGGAATCTATCGAAAATAGAAGAAAACAATATGAAGATAAGAGTAAACCTATGAATGAGAAAAAATATCATAGTAAGCAAGAGTTTTTGAAAAGTGAGATTGAAAGACTAAAGAAAAATATTGAAAAAACTAAAAAGATGAGAGATGAGTATGGAGATAAACCAATACTTGGTGGAATTTTATTCTTAATATATGGAAATGAAGTATTATCTCTTTATGGAGGTTCTAAAGCAGAACTTATGAGTTTTCAATCTGCTTATACTCTTCACTTTGCAGGAATTAAGTATGCAATTGATAATCATTATGATATATATAACTTTTATGGTATAACAGGAGACTTTAGTGAAAGTAATCCTTTACTCGGACTTTATCTATTTAAGAAAAGTTTTGGAGGACAAGTAGTTGAATTAATTGGGGAGTTTGATCTTATTATTAGTCCTTTTTGGTATCATGCTTATAAAGTTAGTTATGCTCTTTATCATAAACTTAAGAATATTAAAAGATGACTTTTACTTTGGGTCATCTTTTTAATTCTGTATCTTTTTCTTTAGATATAGCATTAATACTAATTATATTTAATTCTTCTTTAGCATTTAATTCAGTTGTCGTTTCTATAACACTATCAAAATCATAATTATCTTTAGATATGATTATCTCCTCGCTATTATTTTCTTTAGTTAATGTTAACCTACCATTATTATCTATTAATATTCTATATGGACAAATTGTAACCATAGAGCCTTTTTCTAAGTTTATTTGATATAAGTAATGAGTATAACCTTTATTAGGAATTAAATATTTACTGCATTCATTTATATTTAGACTAGTTGATATTAAGTCTGTTCTAGATAGGGTTGATAATTCATCTTCTTTACTTACGGAAAATGCTCTATAAGTAGTAACATCTTCAGGTAATATTATTTTAGTTGAAGCCTCTTTTACTATTTCTTTTGTTTTTAGTAAACTGGATTTAAAAGCTTCTAAATTTTCAAAAGAAATATCTTTAAATACAGTAAATTTCATGAAGATATTTTTAGGATTATTTAAAAGCATTTTATATTGTTCATATATTTCTTTTATTTCTAAAGGATTATTATCTAAAGAGTTAATCGCTCTACCTAGTCTTGATTTATAAACTAATAAAGCATTCTTTTCTTCTTCAGATAATTTTTCATATTGTTTAATTAAATCTTCATATATCATTTTAATTACCTCTTTTACATATATCAACGAATAATAAATATTATTGATGTTACTAAATATACTATTAATAAAATAACAGATAGGTAGAAGATAATATTATTAGTTAGAAAAGCGAAAAAGTAGGAAATAAGGCTTAAGAAAACTAGTGATAATAATATTATAATTTTGATAATTATTTTTCTAGTATTTAAATCTCTTTTCTTTTTATAACTATAGTAAAGTTTAATAAATATTGCAGGAAAAACTATAACAAAACTTAATATGATAATTGATGGTAAATATATACACAGTATAAATAATAATGAATTAAAACCCATAACTATCTTATTTTAATTCAAACTTTACTTTCCCTTTGCCATTAGATGAAGTAATAATAGCGATTGCACCATTTATAATAGTCATTCTAGGTGAAACATGACCTATATCTGTATTAATTATGATTGGTATATTTAAATCTTTTAAAGATTCATAAATTGCTTCTTCATAAGTAATACCATCTGAAGGTGCAGTTACACCAATAATATCATGTTCTTTTAAAAATTCTGGATAAATCATAAGTCCTCCTCTTTCCAAGGTAATATTTTTAATTTTGGCCAATTCTTTTTCCATTTATTTACTTTTCTTATATAATCCTCTTCTTTAAAATCTATTTTTACAGGTCTTATTATCATATTAAATAAATCATTAAGTCCATAAGGAGCATCTACTATTAAGTT
>CALVVC010000045.1 GCA_944363755.1 uncultured Bacilli bacterium | reverse complement strand
TTATTATGAACAAGTTCTGCCACTTTATTTTTTAACTCAGACGTATTAACGCCATAAGGAACTTCATCAATAATTATATATTGTCTACCATTTTTTTCTTCTATCTGAGCTTTACTTCTAATAGTAATAGTTCCTCTACCTGTCTCATAAGCCTTTTTAATACCACTATTACCAAGAATTGATGCTCCAGTTGGAAAATCAGGCCCCTTAATATACTGCATTAACCCATCAGTATCAATATCAGGATTATCAATATAAGCAACGCAACCATCAATAACCTCTTTTAAATTATGAGGAGGAATATTTGTTGCCATACCAACAGCAATACCTGTAGTACCATTAACTAAAATATTAGGAAAACGTGATGGTAAAACAACAGGCTCTTTTGAAGATTCATCAAAGTTAGGAGTAAAATCAATTGTATTTTTATTAATATTCCTTAAAAGTTCAAGAGAAATCTTTGAAAGTCTTGATTCAGTATAACGCATCGCTGCAGCCCCATAACCTTCAATATTACCAAAATTTCCATGACCATCAATTAACATATATCTATAAGAAAAGTCTTGTGCCATTCTAACCATTGCTTCATATATTGAACTATCGCCATGAGGATGATAATTACCCATAACCTCACCAACAGTCTTAGCACTTTTTCTATGAGGTTTATCAGGAGTATAACCAGATTCAAACATAGAATATAAAATTCTACGATGAACAGGTTTTAGCCCATCTCTTAAATCCGGAATTGCTCTTGCTGTAATAACACTCATAGAATAATCAAGAAAGGAGTCTTTTACTTCTTTAACTATATTGTTTTGTTCTAATCTATCCATAATTTACCTCCTAAACATCTAATGTTGCATAAGTTGCATTTTCTTCAATAAATTCACGACGAGGTGCCACTTCTTCACCCATAAGATTAGAAAATACTTCATCCGCTGCAACTGCATCATCTATTGTAATTTGTCTTAAAACACGTTTACTAATATCCATAGTTGTCTCATTCAACTCTTCAGCATCCATTTCTCCTAAACCTTTCATACGAGTTATCTCATATTTAGTATTTGGAGAAAGAGTTGCTAAATATTCAGCACGTTCTGCTTCATCTAAAACATATTTACGTGTTTTTCCATGTGTAATTCTATATAGTGGAGGTTGTGCCGCATATACATGACCTTCTTCAATAATAGGTCTAAAGAAACGATAAAATAATGTTAAAAGTAAAACTCTAATATGTGAACCATCAACATCAGCATCAGTCATTATAATAATTTTATTGTAACGTAATTTAGAAATATCAAACTCTTCCCCTATTCCTGTACCAAAAGCCGTTATAATTGTTCTAATTTCTTCGTTAGATAAAGCTCTATCAAGTCTTGCTTTCTCAACATTTAAAATCTTACCACGCAAAGGTAAAATCGCTTGTGTCATACTATTTCTTCCCTTAATAGCAGAACCACCTGCAGAGTCCCCCTCTACTAAGAATATCTCACATTCTGAGGCATCTTTACTCTTACAGTCATTAAGTTTACCCCAAACATTAGTCATATCAAGATCTCCCTTACGACGAGTTAACTCTCTTGCTTTCTTCGCCGCAACACGAGCACGTGATGCTGTTATACATTTCTCTACAATAATTCTCGCTTCATCAGGGTGTTCTAATAAAAACCTTTCAAAATGTTCTGAAAATATTTTATCAGTTATTCCCCTAACCTCACTATTACCAAGTTTCGTCTTAGTTTGACCTTCAAACTGTGGATTAGGATGTTTAACAGATATTATCATTGTAATACCCTCTTTAACATCATCACCACTTAAAGAATCATCCTTTTCTTTCAAAAGATTATGACTAGATGCATATTTATTTAAAACTCTCGTTAAAGCACGTCTAACACCATCTTCATGAGTACCACCTTCTGGTGTAGTAATATTATTAACAAATGAATAAATAGAAGCATTATATGATTCATTATATTGTAAAGCCACTTCAACTGAAATATCATTCATAACCCCAGTTATATCAATAATAGTAGGATGAATAGCATTTTTATTTTTATTAAGCATCTCTACATATTCACGAATACCACCTTCATAATGAAAACTATCTTTTCTAGGTGTTTGTCTATCATCATATAAAGTAATACGAAGACCTCTATTTAAGAAAGCTAACTCTCTAAGTCTTGTTTTTAAAATATCATAATCATATACAGTTGTTTCTGTAAATATTTGATCATCTGGCTTAAATGTAACAGTAGTACCTGTTCTATCTTTATCGCATTCTCCCAATACTTTTAAATCATCAACTGGTTTACCTCCTGTTTGATATCTTTGATAATAAATATTTCCATCACGATACACTTTTACTTCTAACCAATCAGATAAAGCATTAACAACAGAAGCTCCAACACCATGAAGTCCTCCAGATACTTTATATCCTCCACCACCGAACTTTCCTCCAGCATGAAGTACTGTATAAACAGTCTCTACTGTACTCTTACCTGTTTTAGGATGAATATCAACAGGAATACCTCTACCATCATCTTTAACTGTAATACTATTATCTTTATTAATAGTAACTTCAATATGACTACAGTATCCTGCTAAAGCTTCATCTATAGCATTATCAACAATCTCCCATACTAAATGATGAAGTCCTCTAGAACTAGTAGAACCAATATACATACCAGGTCTTTTCCTAACAGCCTCTAATCCTTCAAGCACTTGTATAGCCGAAGAATCATAATTATTCTCTACTTTTTCTTCCATACCTTAACTCCTCTCAATCTTTCCATCATTAACTTTAAATATAACTGCACTATCTAAAGTCTTCTTAGAAATATTTTTTAAATCTGTTGTTGTTATAATACTTTGAATATCTCTACTTACATATTTTAAAAGCCTATTTCTTTTATTTAAATCAAGTTCACTAAATATATCATCTAAAAGAAGTACTGGATTAGTTCCATTGTTTTCTTTAAATATAGGAATAGAAGAAAGTTTATAAGCTAGTACAGCACATTTCTGTTGACCTTCTGAAGCATAAATCTTCATATCTATATTATTATCCATAATAAAGGAAAAATCGTCTCTATGAGGCCCAAATAACGTCATACCACTATTTAACTCTCTCTTATAATTTTTCTTATAAGTATTAACCATAACTTTCCTTAATTCCTCTTCTTCATAAGAATTAATAGGTATATTAGGACTATATTCTATTTTTAATACTCTTACATCTTCTGTAATATTATTATAAATATTACTAATATAACTATTAACTAAAGATAAATATTTAAATCTCTCTTTATAAATCAAAATAGCTTTCTCTACTAACTTATCTGTTAAAACATCTAAATAATTCTTATCAGCAATTCCATTAGTAAATAACATTTTAAGATATTCATTACGTGTCTTTAAAATTTTATTATATTCATTATAAGTAACTAAATAAGAATAAGAAATTTGTGACAAAGTCACATTAAGTAAATTTCTTCTAATGCTAGGTGAACCTTTTATAATATCTAAATCATTAGGTGTAAAAATAATAGTATTTAAATTAGAAATATAATCTGCATACTTTCTTACTTTTTTATTATTTACAAAAATATCTTTATCTTTATCAAAAAATTCTATCTTTAAATCTTTTATCTGTTTATTATTTAAAACTCTACCTTCTATTACAGCTTTTTTCTTACCAAATCTAATAACATCACAGTCTAATCCATTTCTAAATGATTTAGTAAGTCCAAGTATTGCAATAGATTCTAAGATATTAGTCTTACCACTAGCATTATTTCCAATAAAAATATTCATTTTACTACCTAAAGTTATATTAAATTTATCATAATTACGAAAATTCGTAACTTTTAATGACCTAATTATCATATTTGCTCAAAAAAACGTTCATATAATCACCTACACCCTATTTTAGTACTCCTATACACGCAAGAATATTATAGCATAATTTACCTAAAATAAACAGAAAAAAAGCAGTTTATTTTTCTTTTTCTGCTTTTTCTCTCCTATTTCTTGTAATAGATTCTAATCTACTCGCTCTCATAACTTGATTATTAAAAGAATTATAAGAAATATTAACATTTAAAATTTTACCATTTTTAAATTCGACCTCTGTATTATTAGAATCAAGCTTTCGATATTCTTTAATATTTTTTAAAGAAATCCACCCACAATCATCATCATTTGGACTAGTTGTAGGAAAAAATATCAAATTTCTAGTATCTTCCACTAAAATTGGCAGTTTATAACTACTATTTAATATACCTTTAGCACCTTCTTTTCTACCTGGATATGAACTACCAAAATATTTACAACTATAATTGATAATTTCTAAAGGTTTCATATTAACTTCATAATTACATTCATCTTCTACTACAACAGAATCCCATAAATCTTCCCCAGGCATAATTGCAAGCGTTTCATCATTAATTTCATAATCTTTCATAAATATCCCCCTTCAAAAGCAATTACTTGCTTTGCTATCAGTCTACTATATTATATTGTCGAAAAATGATATTTTTTGTCATAAAACCAAAAAAAAAGTAAAATTTCCTTACTTTTTTCTTCAAATATTCAAAATTTAATAAGTTCTAATAGGTAAAACTAACTGAGTTAAAGTCTCATCTAAAGAACTTTTTAATAAAATTGGTTTAATTTCTCCTACAAAATGTAATTCTACAGTATCAGTAGTAAAAGATTTTAAAGCATCCATCATATATTTAGAACTAAATGATACTTTTACATCAATATCTTGATCTTTAGTAATAGTCATTTTCTCTTCTACTCTACCTATCTCTGCACTTGATGATTTCATTATTAAATTATTACCATCAGTTTCAAGTGTTACTGTATTTTTATCTTTATCACTAGTTAAAATACTTACTCTATCAACAACATCATAAAACTCATGAATATTAAAATGTAATTTAACTAAATAATCTTTAGGTAAAAGATTAGAAGTATTAGGATAAGTACCATTAATTAACCTAGATTGAAATAAAAGGTTTTGGTATTTAAATAATATTTTATTATTAAAGATATGAATTTCTATCATTTCCTCACTATCATCAATAATTCTTGTAAATTCTACTAAATTTCTACTAGGAATTACAATATTCTGATTTTCTTTACTACTCTTCTCTAATTTTATAACTTTTCTAGCAAGTCTATAAGAATCTGTTGCATTACACTCTAACATATCTCCTATAATATTAAAGTTAATACCATTTAGTATCGCCTTATTTTCATCAATAGAAGTAGCAAAAGCTGTTTGATTAACTATTTCTTTAAGTACACTAGGTAAAAGTTCTATATGGCTTTTACTTTCCACTAAATCTATATTAGGATATTCACTTTCACTAATACCATTTAAATTAAATTCACTATTTTCTGTATAAATAAGTATTTTAAGTTCATCAACTACTTCTATATTTATATAAGAATCTGGTAATTTTCTAACAATATCAGATATATATTTACCTTGAATAATAATACTTCCTTCTTCTTTAACTTTAATAATATCTTCATCATCACAATTGATAAATGTTTGAATAGTAATATCATTATCACTAGCAGTTAAAACAAGTTTTTTTCTAGTAAGTTCAAATTTAATACCAGCTAATACTGGAATAACATTTCTACTTGATATTGCCTTACTTACTTTATTAATCGCTTCCATCAATATTTCTTTTTTTATTGTAAATTTCATTATTTATTCCTTCTTTCTTATATATTATTTTTATTTATAGAGTGGAAAATGTGGAAAAACCAAATTTTCCTTTATAGTATAACATATTATTATCAACAATACTTGTGGATAAAAAGTTTAAAACTATAACTTTTCAACAACTATGGTTTTAAATCATTTTTAAGTTTATCAATTATACCAGCTAAATCACTATTATTTTTAATCTCTTGTTCAATTTTTTCAACTGAATGCATTACTGTTGAATGATCTTTTCCTCCAAACTCTGTTCCTATTTTTGGAAAAGATTCACTAGTAAGTTTTCTACATAAATACATAGCAATTTGTCTAGGGAATGCAATGTTACTACTCCTTTTCTTACTTCTTATATCTTCAACAGATATTTGAAAATATTCTGCTACAATCTTTTGAATCCTCGTTATATCATTCTTTTCACTAAGACCTTTACTAATAAAATCTTTCAAAGCTTCAATAGCAAGATTAATATCTATTCTAGCTCCTCCCATAATAGTAGAATAAGCAACAAGTCTTGTAATTGATCCTTCTAACTGTCTTACATCACTACCCATATTAGAAGCAATATATTCAATAACATCTTCTGGTATTTCAGCTTCAAAGTTCCCCGCAATTATCTTTTTGCGTAGTATTTCCTTTCTAAGTTCAAAGTCAGGTGGATAAATATTAACAGTAAGACCCCAACAAAATCTTGTCCTAAGACGTTCCTCTAGTAATTTTAAATCATTAGGAGACCTATCTGAAGATATAATTATCTGTTTAGAATCGTTATATAGATTAGTAAAGGTGTGAAAAAACTCTTGTTGTGTTTGTGTCGCTCCTCCAAGAAATTGTATATCATCAATTATTAAGACATCAATATTTCTATATTTATTTTTAAAGAAGTCTATATAATTAAAGTTAGTCCCCTTCTCGTCTTTTTTATTAATACCAACAAAATCATCTCTAAACTGATCACTAGTAACATATAAAACTCTTCTATTAGAATTTTCTACAATATAATTTCCTATCGCGTGCATTAAATGTGTCTTTCCTAACCCACTATTACCATATATAAATAAAGGGTTATACATTTTACCAGGATTTTCTGCAACAGATAACGCCGCTGCTTGAGCAAATTTATTACTGTTTCCCACTATAAAATTCTCAAAATTATATTTAGGATTAAGATTAGATTTATTTTTAAAAGACTTAGGAACTCCCTCCTCTATCTTTTGTTCTTCCTTCTCTTTTTCCACTTTTCTGTTATTAATTTCATCTGTCAACAAAAATTCTAAATCAAAATTAGTTCCTGTAACTTTATTTAATGCTAATGTAATAAGATCAAAGTAATTATCAGAAAGATGTTTTTTATGAATAGACATAGGAACTTCAATAATTGCCACACCATTATCTAAACTATTAAGTTTAACATCACTAAACCATGTGTCGAAAGCTAAGGATGAAAGTTCATCTTTTATTTCTTTAAGAACATTTTGCCATAGAATTTCGACATTCACCCTATCACCTCCCACCTGAATTCCTAAATTAACATTATAATACTCTAAATTTGTGGAAAAAGGAATACTAATTTTTACTTTTTTATTTTTCCACAATTTTTCGACAAATTTCTCCACAACTAAAACCGACATATATCAACAAAAAAAAGAGTTTTCCACATTTTCCACAATTTTTAAATTCACAAGTTAATATTTTTTTTCCACACTATGTTGAAAAAGTTAATAATATATGATAATATAAGTAAAAATTAAATTTGTATTAGGGGGATAACAAATGATTGATTATGATTTTTTTTTAGAAAAGGCAAAATCATCTGAAACAATAGAAAAAACTATGAAAGTAAGTGATAATGTTCTAAAAGAAAAAAGTGAATTAAAAAAACTTTTAAATAATTATGAAGGAAAAATATCTAAACAATTAATAGAATATTTGAATTCCTTAATTGAATTAGAATTTTCTGTAGTTAAAGAAAATATTAAAGAAGATGATAGATATTTTTTAAGTGAACTTGCTATATATCGCTATGCTGCTATATATAATATATATAATAGGAGTTTAGCACTTATCAAAAATACAGCTTTACCATTCAAAATAGAAGCCAAAAACTTTCATAATAATTCTTTACAAATAAAAACAGCATTAAAAGATAATTTTGATATATTTCTTTTCGATTATAATTATGACAATAATTTATTTAATAAAGATAAAATAAAAGAAGGTTATAATAATAGGAACATAGGAGAAATAAAAATTTATGAAGCATTAGAAAGTAAAGAGTTAAGAGAAAAAGAAATGTATAGAATACTTGAAGAGTTAATAAATGCATACGATGATGAAGGTCCTGCTCCTTCCCCATTTGGAGAATATGGTGGACCTAGATCACAGTGGTTTTTTGAAAATTTAGATAAGATAAAGTATTTAGAAAAAGAATTTAAAAAATTAGATAATAAAACAGAATTAACTGAAAACGAAAAAAAAGAAATAGAAATAAAAAGTGCGATATCAAAAATATTATTAAATGACATGGGATTAACTGAAAATGATTTCGAAGATGTTGAATATGATCCTTATCTCCTAATAAATAATATCTATAGTATAGAAAATAGTGAGCTTCAAAAAGAAAAAGTCAAAAAATTACCAAATTTAACAATAGAAAGAAAAATAAAATATATCTAAAGTCTATCACAAAAAATAATAATTTCTTGACAAACCTTTCTTTAAACTATTATAATAGTGTAGATTTCAAGTCTGGAGGTGTTAATTG
>CALVVC010000044.1 GCA_944363755.1 uncultured Bacilli bacterium | reverse complement strand
AAACTACCTGATGCTCTTGCGAAAAATATTAAAGCTAAATGGCACTGGAAAGATGTACAAGCAAGATGTATTGAAAATAAAGATTACATTATGAAGAATAAATATTATAAATGGATACTTACATATAATTTTGATTAGGATTGGTGATATTAATGGCAAGTGAATATGGTTTGTTATACTATAAAGATACGGATAATATAGGCGATGATATTCAGACATATGCTCAAGAAAGATTTCTTCCTAAAGTGGACTATTTAATAGATCGTGAGAATTTAGAACTTTTTGTTCCTAAGAAAAAAGAAAAAGTTAAACTAATTATGAATGCATGGTATATTCATGATATCTTTAATTTTGATATATCTCCTTATATTGAACCTTTATATATATCAATGTTTTTAAAGAAGGTTCCATATGAGGGAGGAATTACTGTAGGTACAGATTATCTTAATGCTAATGTTTTGGAAAGTTTTAAGAAGTATGGTCCAGTTGGAACACGTGATATGCATACTAAAAAGATATTAGATAAATTAGAGATACCAAATTATTTTTCTGGTTGTATGACTTTAACTTTAAATAAGTTTGAAGGTGTAAAAAAAGAAGATTATATTGTAGTGGTTGGTTTAAATGATAAAGAGATTAATTATATTAAGAAAAAAACTAAACGTAAGGTTATTAAATTTGTTCAAGATGTAAAAAAAGGGAGTTTTTCTAATGAGTCTTGGGATGAAAGAAAGAAGAGAGTCGAAGAAGTTTTAAAATTATATCAGGGTGCTCATATGGTAATTACAACAAAATTACATTGTTCTTTACCATGTTTAGCTTTAGGTACACCTATACTTCTTTTATATGATACCTCTTTTGCAGAAAATAAAGATAGAATTGGGACATTTTTACCATATCTAAATTATATTAATAGAGAAAACTTTTTAACTAGTGATATAGACTTTGATAATCCTAAGCAAAATAGTACTAAGTATTTAAAACTTAGAAAACAATTAGAAGAAAGATGTATAGAATTTGTGAAAAAGTCTCATAATATTGATGAACCTTTATTAGAGGTTGCTGATTATGAAAAGTATCTTATAAAATCTAGAAATATGCGAGTATTACCTATAAGATTGGTAAGTACTTTACAAAGAACTTATGAAAAGGAATGTAAAAAGAGTGCAAAGATGCATGATCAAGTTGATGAACTTAATCATTTAAAAAAAGAATACGATAAATTATTAGAAGAATATAGACTCCTTGATGCTAAATTAAACAAAACAATAGAATTTAGAATAAAAAGAGTAATAAGAAAGATAAAACAATTAATATCTAAGAATGGAAGTATTAAAGATTAGTTATATAAACTTTAGTACTTTTTATTTTAATATGTAAATATTTGTTGAAATTTCTTTATAAAGTATGTTATATTTTATATATAATAGCAGGGGGGATTTAAATGAATACACTAGTTTCACCTAAGAAAAAAGAAAGAATGTCAAACTTTGACCTTATGAAGATTATTTCCATGTTTTTTATTTTAATATGGCATTTTATTCATAATACTTATTTATTAGATAATACAACAGGATTTCTTCATTTTTCTTTAGTTTTGTTATGGTTTATTTCAATTGTTCATGTTAACTCATTTATAATTTCAATGGGATATTTTCAGTGTGAGAAAAGATTTAAATTTAGTAGGTTTTTATCTTTAAATAATGCAGCTTGGTTTTATAAAGTTTTATTTTTAATTATTTTTATCATATTAGGAATAGAAGTAAGTACGTTAGATAAAGTTAGATTAATTTCACCGTTAACGTTATATGATCAATATTGGTTTTTAGTTACATACTTAATTTTATACTGGCTTAGTCCGTTCTTAAACATTGCAATAAAAAATATGTCTAAAAAAACATTTCGTAATATGATTATAGTTTTATTTATCTTTTCTTCTATTTTACCAACAATAAGTGGTCAACTTTTCTATTGGAATAATTATGGACATAGTATCTTTAGTTTTGTTTTACTTTACTATATAGGTGCATATTTAAAGAAGTATCCTATTAATACTAATTATTACTTTAAAAATATTACTACAAATTCTAAACGTTTATTTTTTATTGTTCTTTTCTTTGCTCTTGCTATATTTAATGCTTTTATTTATCATTATGGAGAAGAACTAGTATTATCAAGTAGTTCTATTCTTCAAGAAATAGGTAATAACTTTATAAATTCAAAATTAGGATTTGATAATCCTTTGGTAATATTACAAACTATATGTTTCTTCTTATTCTTTTCAACTTTAGATATAAAAAATAAAAAGATTAATTATATAGCGAGTTGTACTTTTGCTGTATACTTAATTCATGATAATTTTTTGGTAAGAAAAGAACTCTATAGCTTATTCTTTATGTTTGGTTATGAGAAGAGCTTTATTCAGATTTATGGACGTATTTTTATTATGAGTATTTTAGTTTTCGTAATTTGTACGATAATAGAATCTATTAGGAAAAAAATATTTGCTTTATTTTCCAAAACAAAATTTTCTAATTATTTAAGAACAAAATTCTTAGATTGTATGAGATCTTTAAATATTAATTTAAATTGGTAAATCATATTGATTATGTTATAATGAATAAGAAAAGAAAATAGTTATTGTCTAGGAGGAAGTATGGAAAAGAAAAGAAAAATTATATTACTAGTAATTGCTATAATTTTAAGTATTACTGCTACTATTAATTTATCAGTTAGTTTATATGCTAAAGAAGAAAAAACATATAAAATAGAATTAGAAGATGGGGCTATTATTAATAATTTATATATTGATGATCATAAACAAGATTTAGAACAATTAGAAGATGATGATTTAAAGTATAGAGAAAAAAATAATGGATTTTTAGAAGTAATAGAGGATACAACTATAAGTATAAATATTTCTAAAATTTCCGATATTAGTATTTCGTTTGAGGATAAATCGAAAGTAAATATTAAAGAAGATGGAATTAGTCAAAAAATAAATAATAGTGATGTTTTTTATGATAATGTTCCTATTTTAACTGTAATAGAAAAGAGTATCTCTTTAGTTTCTATAGTATATTTTCTTATATTTTTTGTAATAATATCTGCTTGTCTATATTTCATAAGTAAATTCTTATCTAAGTTAAAAGATGAAACTGTAAAAATAAAAGATATTATTTTATATGCAATTTCTTTATTTGTGATATTTATCTTTACTATATATATATTATTAACCTTATTTAAAACTCTCATTGTTATTCCAATTATTGCCTTTTTAATATATGGAATAATAAAAATAAAAAATACTAGTAAAAAATTAGAGTATGCTTATGCTTTTATTTTTCCTATAGTTGCTATTAGCTTTTGTTTTTTAATACCACCTTTAAATGTTCCAGATGAAGAAGCACATTTTATTAAAAGTTATGAATTATTAGATTCTTCATCATTTAATGATGAGGGGGTAGCAAAACTTCCTGATAAAGTTTATTATTTTGTTACTAGTCATAAATTTACTAATATGGATAGTACTGAAAAATTTAATGGTAAAAATTATTTAGCACAGTATTTGGATGGTTTTAATTATAAAAATAGAGGAGAGGCAACATATAGTTATAAAAATACTAAGTTTTCGAGTTCTATTCCTTATATACCTTCTGGTATTGTAATGTCTATAGGTAAATTATTTGGTTTATCAAGTTTAAATCTTTTAAGTATAGGACGTTTTATAAATTTATTAATTACTTGTTTAATGGGGTATCTTACTCTTAAAATTGTTCCTTATTTTAAGAAAATATTCTTTTTAATTTTATTGTTACCATCAACTATTCAGCATTCAGCTGCTATTAATATGGATTGGTTAACAATCGCTACTTCTATTCTTTTAATAGCATTTTTATTAAAATATATTTATCAAAAGGAAATGCTTTCTAAAAAAGAATATATAATACTGATTGGCTTATCAATACTATTAGGATTTTGTAAGTTTGGATATTTTCCACTAATAATATTAACACTGTTGATTCCAAATTCTAAGATAAGTAAAGAAAAACATAAAGCAATTTTAATTAAGATTGGGATAATGTTAGTTCCTATAATTATTTCCTTTCTAACTAATACTAGTATTGGTGGAACAATAACTGGACCTACTAAATTTTATACTATTGGTTATTCTTTAACTCATCCTATAGATGCGTTTATGGTTTATTTAAATACTGCTTTTAATAGATTGGGTACAGATATATTACAAGGACATTTTGATGGCTTTGGGGTATATACAAAATGGAATAAACCTGTCTTTACTTTAATCCTAACAATATTATATGGAATTTTAATATTAGTTCATGATAAAGATGATAAAGATTTAAAATTAAAGGAAAGAGTAGTGTTAATAATTTCTTCTTTTGCTATCATGTTTATTGTATATACGGCTATGTACTTAGGTTGGACTAATTTAGGTTTAGAAAGTATAGAAGGTCTACAACCACGTTACTTTATAGTTGCTAACTTACTTTTATTTATTGCTCTATCTAATAATAAATTAATTTTAAAAGTAAAAAATATTAATCTATTATATAATATAAGTATAATTTTCATATATTTTGTTAGTTTAACGACTATTTTATATGGCTTTTATTAAGAGGAGAGAAGTATTATGAAGAAAAAAGATTTAAAAGTATTATTAATTATACCAGCATATAATGAAGAAGAAAGTATTTTGAAAACTTATAATACTATTAAAAATTATAATAAAGAAAATAAAACAAATTATGATGTTATTGTTATTAATGATGGTTCTAAAGATAAGACTGGTGAAATATTAGATAAAGAGAATATACCACATGTTGATTTGATTCATAATTTAGGAATTGGAGGAGCGGTTCAAACTGGATATAAATATGCTTATTATAATAATTATGATATTGCTATTCAATTTGATGGTGATGGACAGCATGATGTAAATTATGTTAAGAAGATTATAGAGCCTATTATTAAACAAGAAGCAGACTTTGTTGTTGGTAGTAGATTTATTGGTAATGTGAGTAAGTTTAAAACTAGTGGTGCTAGAAGAGCTGGAATTAAAGTTATATCATTCTTTATAAAATTAAGCAGTGGTGTTAAAATTTATGATACTACTAGTGGTTTTAGGGCTTCAAATAAAGAAATAATATCGTTATTTGCAAATAATTATCCTTTGGAGTATCCTGAACCTATTACAACTGTAGAGCTTGCTAAAAAGAAATATCGTATTAAAGAAGTAGGAGTTAATATGAAGGAACGTGAGGGAGGTAGATCTTCCATTCATACTTGGAAAAATATTTATTACATGTTAAATGTTTGTTTATCAATTATTATTACTGGTATGAGGAGGTATAAATAATGTCAAATAGTTTAATAATTACAGTTATTATTTTCGCTCTAGTTTTAGGTTTTTCTGTTTTATATCTATTATTAAAAAATAGAATTCCTGTTAAATATGCTTTAGTTTGGTTATTTTCTACTATTTTTATCATCATTATAGCTTTAATTCCAAATTTAATGGAAAAATTAGCTAAATTGTTAGGATTTGAATTGTTATCTAATATGGTACTATGCTTGTTTATAGCAATTCTAATGTTTTTGACTTTAATATTAACAGTAATGATGGCAGGACAAAAGAAAAAGACAACCTTATTAATACAAGAGTTATCCCTTTTGAAAGCAGAGGTGAAAAAAAATGATTAAATATATCTTAACGGCAGTTTATGTTTTATTTACAACAGGTGGTTTAGTTTGTTTAAAATTAGGTGGTAGTTCATTAGGACTTTCTTTTAAGAGTGGTATTAATTTTAAAATAGGATATATTACTCTTTTAGGTTTTATTCTTTATATTGGTAGCTTTTTAATGTGGCAGAAATTACTTACTACTTATGATTTGAGTTATATTGTACCTATTACGACGGGAATTGTTCAAGTAGTTGTATTGTTAGCAAGTTATTTCATTTTTAAAGAAACAATAACACTTACTAATTTAATAGGTATAATTTTTGTAATTATAGGAATTGTTTTAATATCATTTAAAAAATAACTATTTATTGAATATACATGTTATAATTTTATTAAATATATTTATATTATTGGAGGTTAAAATGAAAGATGTAATTATTGTAGGTGCTGGTTTTGCAGGTAGTACTTTAGCAAACTTGTTTGCAAATGCTAATAAAAAAGTATTAGTAATTGATAAAAGAAGCCATATAGGTGGAAATATGTATGAAGAGGTTAGAGAAAATGGAGTTAGAATTCATAAGTATGGACCTCATATTTTTCACACGAATGATAAAGAAGTGTTTGAATATTTACAAAAATTCACTAGTTTTTATTTTTATGAACATAGAGTAATAGGTTATATTGATGGAGAATATGTGCCAATTCCTTTTAACTTTAAATCTTTAGAACTTTTATTTCCAAGTGATAAGGTAAAGATAATTAAAGAGAAACTTTTAAGTACTTATAAGGATCAAAAGAAAGTTTCAATATTAGATTTATTAAATGATTCTGATGAAGTTATTAAAGAGTTTGGTAAATATGTCTATGAAAAAGTATTTGTACATTATACTGCTAAGCAATGGAATGTTCCAATTAGTGAAGTTGATAGTTCGGTTATTAATAGAGTTCCTGTAATATTAGGATATGATGATAGGTATTTTCAAGATACTTATCAAGCAATGCCTAAGAATGGTTATAATGAAATATTTGAGAATATGTTAAATCATAAAAATATTGAAATAAAACTAAATACTAATGCTTTAGATTTAATTAAAATAGATATAGATAATAAAAAGATCTATTATAATAATGAAGAATTTAAAGGAACATTAATATATAGTGGTGCTTTAGATGAATTGTTAGAATATAAATATGGCCCATTACCTTATCGTTCTTTAGATTTAGTATTTGAAGATAGATGTGAAAACTATTATCAACCAAGTTCTGTTGTTAATTATACTGTAAGTGAGAAATTTACAAGAATAACAGAATTTAAATATTTATCTAATCAGATAGTTAAAGATAATACTACTATACTAAAAGAATATCCATTGACTTATGATTATAAGAATAAAAATCATGTTCCATATTATGCTATATTTAATGATGATAATCTTGCTTTGTATCAAAAATATTATGATAGTGTTAAAGATATAAATTATTTCTATTTATGTGGTAGACTTGCTGAATATAAATATTATAATATGGATGCAGTAGTAAGAAGAGCGATGGATTTGTTTAAAGAAATAGAAGGAGTAAAATAAAAATGAGTAAAAAGAAGTTAAGTATTATAGTACCTTGTTATAAAGTAGAAAAATATTTGCCTAGATGTCTTGATTCTTTGGTTAATCAAACTCTAAAAGATATTGAGATTATTTGTATTAATGATGGATCTCCTGATAATTGTTTGAAAATATTAAAAGATTATCAAAAGAAATATAAAGATAAGATAGTTATTATTGATAAGAAAAATGAAGGAGTTTGGAAAGGTAGAAAAGATGGAATAAAAAAAGCGACAGGAGAGTTTATTGGTTTTGTTGATAGCGATGATTATGTAGATTTGAATTATGCTGAGCTTTTATATAATAAAGCTAAAAAGGAAAATGCCGATATATCTGTTTGTGGTTTTGATAGAATTGATTTAGATACAGGTAAACTTTATTCAAGAGAAATGTGTAAAAGTGAAGATAAAGTTATTGATATTGAAAAAGATCCAGGAGGTTTATTAGAGCTAAATGGAGCACCTTGGAATAAAATTTATAAAGCTGAACTTTTGAAAAAACAAGCTGATTTGGAACATCCTCCAAGAATATTGGATGATATGATGTTTCTATTATTAATTTATTTAAATGCTAAGAAAGTAGTTTTTGTTAATAGAAGTCTTGTATTTTATATGGTTAGACAAGGTTCTATTATTACAACTATTAAAAAAGAGCAAGTAGAGTCTACTTATAGAGCAATGGTAGAAGTAAGAAGAGTTTATGAAGAAAGTGAAAATAGAGTTAATATGTTAAAAATATTGGATGCTATGGCTTTCTTACATTTAGGTGTGTCTTTGATGTTTAGATTATCATATGACAAAAACTGTAATTTAAAGGTTGCTATAAAAGATAATAATAAATTTTTAGATGATTATTTTCCTACATGGAGAAGTAGTAAGTTTATTAAATTAGGTTATGTTATAAAGAATAAAAGTAATTTTAAGTTATGGATTGTAAAAATTATTTATAAATTACATTTATTTAGAGCATTCTTAGTGGTATATCGCTTTATGATAGATAAATTAAAAATAGATATAAAATGGTAATTGAGGAGAGTTTTTATGCTTGAAGTTAAACATATTACAAAATATTATGGAAATAATAGGGCAGTTAATGATCTGTCCTTTACTGTTAAAGATGGAGAAATCTTTGGTTTACTTGGAGAAAATGGAGCAGGTAAGACTACTACTTTTAGAATCATTATGGGTTTAATTGACTCTAATGAAGGAGAAGTTTTACTTGAAGGTAAAA